>CAZKZT010000035.1:0-16682 GCA_964557265.1 uncultured Hyphomicrobium sp. | reverse complement strand
CAGTGAATCGCCAACCGGCAAGGCAGCGGCCGCGGTAGCCGAAGGCGTCGCGGACCGCGCAAAAAAGAAAGACAATATTTACCCTGACCGGTGAGGCTGGCGCTTCGCGCGTTGCGGCGCCGGGTGAGGGTCACCCCATGAAGTTCATCGCCATTCTTCTCCTGCTGCTGGCTGGCGGCAAGATCGGGTACCAGGAGTACCTGTACCGGACCGCGACCGCAGAGGTCATGGTGGCGACGTTCCGCGACCAGGCCGTCGCGGCCTGCCAGCGCGATGCGACGGCTGCTGGATTGGCCGACCGCACCGCCTGGGCGAGTCCGGCTCAGGTCTGGTTCGGTGTCGGCAATCCGCGCGCCGATGTCTCCGTCTGGCAGGTCGATCACGCGCGCTGGGGTGAGCGTTTCCGCACCCCGTTCCTGTTCGTCGCGCCGGGGAGTGCCCGCGACACAGCCGTCTGCGCCTATGACATCGGTGCGCGCCGGACCATGGTGCTGCCGCTCGGCCAGTCGTGATCCAATTCTGAACGCGCGAGCGATCGAGACCTGACAACCCCGCGCCCATCCGTTACAACCGCGTCCGAACCCTCAATCAATCAACGGGAGCGGCGTTATGGCGAAGGTGGCATTCATTGGACTCGGCGTGATGGGCTATCCCATGGCCGGGCACCTCCTGAAGAAGGGCGGCCACGAGCTGACCGTCTACAACCGCAACGCCGCGAAGTCTGCCGCCTGGGTCAAGGAGTACGGCGCCGGCAAGGCTGCCCCGACGCCAGCCGAAGCCGCCAAGGACGCCGACTTCGTATTCTCGTGCGTCGGCAACGACGACGACCTCCGCGCGGTGACACTCGGCAAGGACGGTGCCTTCTCGACCGTGAAGAAGGGCGCCATTTTTATCGACAACACGACGGTGTCCGCGAACATCGCGCGGGAGCTCTATGCCGCCGCCAAGGAGAAGGGCTTCGGCTTCCTCGACGCGCCGGTGTCGGGCGGCTCGGCGGGTGCGCAGAACGTCGTGCTGACGGTCATGGTCGGCGGTGATGCCGATGTCTTCGCCAAAGCGGAGCCGGTGATCGCGGCGTTCGCGCGGATGGTGACGCTGATCGGCGCGCCGGGCGCGGGCCAGCTCACCAAGATGGTCAATCAGATCTGCATCGCAGGCGTTGTGCAGGGCCTCGCGGAAGGCATCCACATGGCGCAGAAGGCGGGCCTCGATCTGCCCAAGGTGATGGAGACGATCTCCAAGGGCGCGGCCGGATCGTGGCAGATGGAGAACCGCTGGAAGACGATGGGCGATGCCAAATACGACTACGGCTTCGCGGTCGACTGGATGCGCAAGGATCTCTCGATCGCGCTCGAGGAAGCCCGCAGCAATGGAGCGACGCTTCCGGTGACGGCTCTCGTCGATCAGTTCTACGCCGAAGTGCAGCGCCTCGGCGGCCAGCGCTGGGATACGTCGAGCCTGCTGGCGAGATTGAATCAGAAGTAGCTTTCTCTTGCCGCGGTCGCGTACGGCTTCGCCTGCACGCGCCGCGGTACTGCCTCGTCGGTTGGCGTTCTCACCTCGCGGCCTTCGGCCGCTACCGATCTAGAGGCGGTCAAACAGGAGCGCTCGAAGAGCGCCTTGTCGGATGCGGCCGGGTAACTGGCCGCGCCGGCGCGTGTAGCCGAAGGCGTACGCGACCGGCGCCACCAATAAAAACCTTACGCGACCGCGGAAATTATAACTTATAGCGGCGTACCCGGTTTGCGGTTCTCGCTCTCCAGATTCCTCAGCCTGTCCCGGAACTTCTTGTACATCCGCTCTACGTAGTCGAGCGCCTGATCGACGTCCTGCTCGCTCGGGAGCTGGAATTTCTCGGTCGGCGGTTCGATGCTCGGGCCGCCAGGGCGGCCGACCCCCGCGATCTCTTCCAGCCGCTTGATCTCGGCCTTCAGCTCGATGTTTTCGGTCCGCAGCCGCGCCAGTTCGTCGGCGATCGTCTGCCGTTGCTCACCGACCGACGGCTGACATGAAACCGTGCCGCCAGCACCCGGGCGGCACATGGACACGGCACCGGTCTGCGTGTCGAGACGCAGGAAACCGCCGTCGACGGGCTGCATCGTGTACCGGCCCGGCGCTTCGCGGGGAACATCGCGTATCTGGGCGGCGGCCGGGAAGGTGGCGATGGCCGCAAGCAGGGCCGATGCAAAAACGCGGCTACGGATGGTCGACGACATCGGTCGCTCCTTCAACGACAATCGGCCGACGGACGCGGTTGCGCCATGGCCAGCGGGGCTATGTGCTATCAAATGATCGTGGCCAGGGCCTGCTTCAAGTCCTGGAACGCGTGTTTCAGTCGTCGGTGAGAAAACGTCCGAGAACACCGCCCAGAATGGCTCCCAGAATAGGCGCCACCCAGAACACCCACAGCTGGAGGATCGCGGTGGTGCCGGCAAACGGCGCAATGGCGAGGCTGCGGGCGGGGTTGAGACCGCCACCTGATACAGGAATGGCAATCAGATAGAGACTGACCGTCGCCAGGCCGATGGCCAGGGGGGCTACCGTAGCAGGCGCGCGCCGTCCGCCCATCCCGACCACAGCGAGGACCAGGAGCGCGGTCGCCACCAGCTCGACCGTGAATACGGCAGCCATGCCGAACGCCCCGCCGTAACCGTTGGCGATCGCGGCCATGCCGCCGCGCGGCGGTTGGGCGGCGCCGGCCACGATAAAGGCGAGGGCTGCGGCGGCGGCGAGCGCGCCAAGGCATTGGCCGAGAATAAGGAACGGTGCGCGGGTCGAGTCGAGGCGGCCGGCCGCGATCAGCCCGAGCGTAACAGCCGGGTTGAGGTGAGCGCCGGAGATCGGGGCGAAGGCGGCTGTCACCGCGACGACTGCTCCGCCTGCGGCCAGGGCCGCCGCGAGCGGCGCGATGCCGGGCGGGGCCAGGAGCAAGGTGCCGCACAGGGCC
This sequence comes from uncultured Hyphomicrobium sp., assembly GCA_964557265.1. GTDB lineage: Bacteria > Pseudomonadota > Alphaproteobacteria > Rhizobiales > Hyphomicrobiaceae. The sequence continues at coordinate 13,735 of CAZKZT010000035.1, read as the reverse complement.
AGCACCAGAGCGAAGGTGCCGACGGCTTCGGCGGTGAGTTCGCGTGCGCCCACGGATGACCTCCTCGCTGGCTTATGATTTCACACGCATATCTGCTTCGCGGAGGAGGGGAAAGTGGCGCGGCGGGTACGGTGGAAAAGCAAGACGCCCCGCATCGGTGTGCGATGCGAGGCGTCAGATGGGCATGGGACCAGGATCGACTGGATCAGTCGGACAAGCGTGCCATACCGGAGGGCAGACGGTTGACCACCACGACCGTGGTCCCGACGCCGACGCGGCGCGACAGATCGAGGACGTGACCGTTGGTCATGCGGAAGCAGCCCGATGACGTCGCCTGTCCGATCGTGCGGGCGTTATCCGTGCCGTGGATCCGGTAGAGCGTGTTGCCGAGGTAGAGCGCCTTGGCGCCCAGCGGATTGCGGATACCACCCGTCATCTTCACCGGCAGGCGCGGGTCGCGCTTGCGCATCTCGGCGGGCGGATGCCAGTCCGGCCAGGACGCGACGCGGCTGATGCGCTCGGTGCCCGTCCAGGTGAAGCCGATGCGGCCGACCGAAATCGGGTAGACCAGCGCGGTGCGGCTGGATTGCACGAGGTAGAGCCGGCGGCCGGCGGTATCGACAACGATCGTGCCCGGCTTGTAGCTGGAGACGAACGAAATCGGGGATGGCGGGATCGGCGTCACGTCGGGGCGCGGGCCGCCCTGCATGAGTTCCTGGCCGCGTGGCCGCTGCGGCCGTTCGTCCTCATCCTCGTCATCATCATCCGGCTGGTAGCGGTAGCTGGGCGCCCTGTAACTCGGCCGCTCCCACTCCATCCAGCCCCAGGACTGAGCGTAGGATGGCGGCGCAAGCGTCCCAAGCATCACCAGCGCCAACGCATAACGCAACATTGTAATACTCCTTACTTGTTCGCGGCTTGCGCCACTGAGTGCAGACGACACGTGTACCAACTGTTCCGCGTATGTCGAGCGTCAATTCCTCGTCTCACGCGATGTTGACCCTCCGTCATCGATTACCTGCCGGCTGGCGATCAATGGACGACAACAGAGGTGAATTGCGGGTAAATAACGTCAGGCAAGACGCTGTAATCAGCTTCCAGGAACTCCTTCATGGCAAATATCAACGCCGGCACCTTCACGACGCGACCCGAGATCGACGGTACCTTCGGTGTCTGCACGACCACGCACTGGATCGCGACGGCAGTCGGGATGTCGATCCTCGAAAAAGGCGGAAATGCGTTCGATGCCGGCGTCGCGGCGGCGTTCACGCTGCAGGTGGTCGAGCCGCATTTGTGCGGCCCCGGCGGCGACGTGCCCGTGATCGTTTATGATGCCAAGAAAGGCGTGCCGGAGGTGATCTGCGGGCAGGGACCGGCCCCGGCGGGCGCCACCATCGCCCACTACCGGGACCACCTCGGCCTCGATATCGTGCCGGGTACGGGGCTTCTCGCGGCGTGCATTCCGGGCACGTTCGAGACCTACATGAAGATCTTGCGCGACTACGGCACCATGCGGCTCCGGGACGTGCTGGAGCCCTCGCTCGGCTACGCGCGCGGCGGGCACCCCATCGTCGAGCGGGCCTGCGCGACCATATCGACCGTGAAGCAGTTGTTTGCCGAGCACTGGCCGACGTCGGCGGCGGTCTATCTGCCGGGCGGCAATGTGCCGGTGCCGGGCACGCTGTTCCGCAATCCGGCGCACGCCGAGACCTACCAGCGCATTCTGACCGAAGCCGAAGCGGGTGGCGGCGGCCGTGAAGCCGAGATCGAGCGCGCCCGCAAGGCGTGGAGCCAAGGGTTCGTCGCCGAAGCGATCGACAAATTCTGCCGCACGCAGGAGGTGATGGACGTTTCCGGGCGGCCGCACAAAGGCGTTCTGACGGGCGCGGACATGGCCGGCTGGCAGCCGACCATCGAGGCGCCGGTGTCGCTCGACTATCACGGCTATACGCTGTTGAAGCCCGGCCCGTGGACGCAGGGGCCGGTGCTGCTCCAGCAACTCGCGATCCTGCGCGGCTATGACCTCGACAAGCTCGACCCGACGAGCGCCGATTTCGTGCATCTGTGGATCGAGGCGGCGAAGCTCGCGTACGCCGATCGCGAAGCGTATTACGGCGATCCCAAGTTCGCGGACGTGCCGATGGAGACGCTGCTGTCCGAGCGCTACAACTCGGATCGGCGGCGCGAGATTGGCCAGTATGCTTCGATGGAGCAGCGGCCCGGCAAGATCGACGGCTACAACGGCCGCGTCATCGTCAAGGCGACGGCGGATGGCCGTGAGGCGGTCAGCGCGCTGGGGGCGGGTGAGCCGACGGTCGGATCGATGGGCGAGACGAACGGCGACACCGTCCACATCGACATCATCGATCAGGCCGGGAACATGTTCACCGCGACGCCCTCCGGCGGCTGGCTGCAATCGTCGCCGGTGATCCCGTCGCTGGGATGGCCGCTCGGCAGCCGCGCCCAGATGTTCTGGCTCGAAGAGGGGCTGCCCGGCACGCTCGTTCCCGGCAAGCGCCCGCGCTCGACGCTGTCGGTCGGCATGGCGCTGAAGGAAGGCAAGCCGTACATGATCTTCGGCACGCCCGGCGGCGACCAGCAGGACCAGTGGAGCGCGCAGTTCCTGCTGCGTCACATCCATGCGGGCATGAGCATGCAGGAGGCGATCGACGCGCCTGCGTGGCACATCGAGCATTTCCCGGCATCGTTCTGGCCGCGTGCGGCGCGCCCCGGCGTTGTCGTCGTCGAGAACCGGCTGCCCGCTGCGACGATCAAGGAACTCGAACGTCGCGGCCACAAGGTCGAGGTCGGGCCCGACTGGTCGGAAGGTCGCCTGACGGCGGCCTCGCAGGTCGGTCCGCGCCGCCGCGCCGCCGCCAATGCGCGCGGCATGCAGGGCTACGCCGCCGGCCGGTGAAGCTCAGGCAAACGCCTCGGCTGCGCGCGACATCTCGGGTCCGAGATGTGCGCGTATCCGCGGGTCGGCGATCAGCGCTATGGACATCGGGGATCTGCGAGGCCGTTCGACCGGCGGCCAGCAGACAGCGCTGGGCGATCTCGTTGAGGATCTCGATAGATAGCTCGCCGCCGGATGAAGACACACGAACACGGGGCGCCCTTCCGCATGAAGTTTGCGGAAGACGTCGAGCATGAAGCCGGCGCCGCGTGCGGTGGTGCATCTCCTGCGTGAAATCGAACGCCATGGCGTCGAGTCCACCAAAGGCTGACGCGCCCTAGGTCGGTCGCATAATGATCCCGCCATCGACGAGACCGGCGATCTGTCGTGAGCTGTATCCGAGAACATGGGTCAACACTTCTTCCGTATCGCCGCCGAACGTGGGCGCGGAACGTGCCGGTTCGCGTTCTTCCGACATCCAATGTGCTGCAGCCCCCGGCGTCGGATAGGTCATCCCACTCGGATGGGTGACGGATGAAAACAGACCATCTGATCTGTCCGCAAGATCGCTTTGAACCGTGGCGTGCAGCCCGCGATAGGGGCCCCAGCAAACGCCCTTGTCGTTAAATAGTGCCACCAACGGGTCATAGGCGAACGAACGGACGGCCTCCTCGACAATGCGGAAGAGAAAGTCGCGGTGGATAAAGCGCTGACCTTCGTCCGCGAAATTCACCGTGTTCTCGGCTTCGTACGCTTTGATCGGCGACGCGATGCCGAGCGCATCGACCAGGCCCCGCCACTGGTTGGAGGTGATGGCAACAAGCATGATGCGATGCCCGTCGCGCGTAACGAAATCGCGGCCGAATGCGCCGAAGAGATCATTGCCCATGCGCTCGCGATCTTTCCCCTCGGCGCACACTTCGGCGATCTGGCCGAGGTTGCCGAGGGCTGTCAGGGCGACGTCGCTGAGTGGAAGGCGAATTTCGCCTCCCTTCTTTGTAAGCGCGCGCTGCTGGACGGCGGCCAGCATGCAGAACGCGCCGTAAGCACCGGTCAGCAAGTCCCACGCGGGCAGGACATGATTGACCGGTTCGCCGCCTGCGGACGCGGGGCCCGTCATCATCGGGATGCCGATGGCACTGTTGACGGTATAGTCGACAGCCTGGCGGCCGTCTTCCCAGCCCATCACACGCAATGTGATGAGATCGGGCCGGCGCTCGGCGAGAAAGTGGTGTCCGAGAAACCCCGTCGCGGGAAAGTTCGTCACGAACAGACCGGCGTTCGGGCCCGGAGCGGTAATGAGCTGACTGGCCACCTCCCGTCCCTCGGGGCGGCTGAGATCCAGAGCGACCGACTTCTTGCCCTTGTTGAGGCCTTCCCAGTAGAGGCTGCTTCCGTTCTTCGCCAACGGCCAGCGGCCGCGATCGAGCGACCGCCGGATGTCGTCAAAGCGGATCACCTCGGCGCCAAGCTGGCTGAAGTAGAGCGCGCACGACGGGGCGGCAATGAATGATGCGCCCTCCACCACGCGCATGTTGCTCAGAAGCTTGAACATTATGATTCCTCGGGCTGTTTCCTCAAGCGGCGCATTGTTGGCCGCTTTGGTCGGCACATCAAGCGCGTGGCGGCGGGGCTGATGTGTGCGGAGCGGGTGGGGGGAAAGCTGCCAAGAGGCGCCGAAGCGGTCGAGATGGTCGCATTCGCGTTGGCCTTGCAAAGGCGTCCGCAGGGTCGAAATGATGCCGCCAAGACGCCGGAGACGCACCGCCCCGGCACGGTGAACGCTACAGGAAAGGCTTCGCCGCGCCGGATCAGTCGCGCCGGTACTCAATTCAATCCATCAATGCCGTGGCCTTCACGTCCGGGTAAAGCCGTCGCGGCTCCAGCCTTCGCTGCCCACGCCGTTGTGGACGAAGAACAGTCCCTCGGGATCGTAGGCCTCCTTCACCGCGCGCAGCCGGCGATAGTTGGGGCCCCAGTACGATTGCTGCCATTCCTTGTCGAAGTAGTTGCTTTCCGAGACGTAGGCGCCGGCGCGCGCCTTGGGCACGAGCCGATAGACTTCCGCTACGGCCCTGTTGACGGCGCGGGCGCGTCTGCGTGCGAGCGCGAGCTCCGGTTCGCGGCCGGCGATCCCGGGATACCGGGGCTGACTGTTGCTTGCGATGATGAGCAAGGCGAAGGCGTCGAGCATCACGGGGTTGGTGGCAGTATCCCGGGAACGCGCGATCGCCTCCGGCGGCGCGCCGGCAAGCCCCTTGTTGCAATGCAGATGGATGGAGAAGTGCCGCGCGGCGGCATGGAGCGTTTCGGTGAGACGCACTTGGTTGCGCCGTTGCAGGAGCGCGGCTGGCAGCCATGCCGAGTGGTAGGCGTGCATGAACTGCCCAGCCTCGGCCTGGTCGCCCGTCCAGAAGACATTGTCAGGCGATGCGCCGGCACGGTCGTCGGCGATCACGAGGCCTCTTTCTTTCTGCGCGGTGGGATCGAAGAGCTGTCGGCCAGGCAATGCCAGAATGCGCGGTTCGCCAGCGAGTGACATATCCGGCATCTGCCGGAGCCAGTCGAGGAACGGCTTCCATACGGCGTGCGCCTGGGTCTCGCTCAGCCCTTGGAAAACCATGCCGATCTCGATCGTGCGGTTGGGGCGGATCGAGATCTTTTCTCCCCAGTGGGGATTGAACAGATGATCGGCATAGAAGCCGACGAGACGGCGGATCAGCCGTCGGAAAGCGATGTCCGAGGCGGCCCGCAACGTCATGTAGCAGGCGCCGAGCGTTTCGGGCAGGTCGTGCGTCTCGAGCGTGAGGCGTGTGACAACACCGAAGCTGCCGCCGCCGCCGCCCTTGAGGGCCCAGAAGAGCTCCGGGTTCGTGCACGCGTTGGCGATCTGCACGCGGCCATCCGCCGTGACGATTTCCGCTTCGAGCAGGCTGCCGGCGGCCGTGCCGAATTTTTTTGAGAAGCTCCCGAAGCCGCCGCTTTGAACGAGACCCGCCACGCCGACGGTCGCGCATCCACCGCCCTGCACGTAGCGTCCAGCCCGGGCCATCACGGCTTGATAGACATGCATCCATACGCATCCGGCGCCGACGCTGACAGCCGGGCGGGCAGACGTTCGTCCCTCGCATCCCTGGCCGATGAAGGAATCGTGGAGCTCGATCCGGTCCATGCGCCGAGGCCAGATCAGGAGCGAGTCGGGTGCGCAGGAGTTGCCGAAGTAGCTGTGTCCGCCGCCCTTGATCGCGATCCGCAGCCTGTTCTCGCGCGCGAAGTTGACGGCTGCAGCCACGTCCGCCGCACTTTCGGCCGCGACAGCATACGCACTCGGTTCGCTGATCCACGCATCGCTCCAGCCAAGCGTCTGGGTCAGGCCGGCATGATCACCGATGAAGTAAGGATTTTTGAGGTTCTTGAAGAGCTGCGCACAGCTGGCGTCGGCACCGCCTTCGGCATTGGCGCGAGCGCAGGTCTTGAGCGGGGATTTGACCTCGATCATCTCGCCCTTGAGCGCGCTCTTGAGCTCTTGCCAGCGCGCCGCCGAAGGCCAGCCCGGATCGGACGGCCTCACGCGTCGAAAGCCTGATGTCTTGGGAGCCGCGCCTGTCTGTGCCTGCGCGCTGCGCATCTCGCCGAGCGTGAAGGCGAGCGGCAGGGAACCAAGCATTTTCAGAAAATGTCTCCGGCTCATGGCGGGCACCTAATCTGTCAGCGGTCTCCAGGGTTCATATGATCACGCGAATCCTGCGCTAGGCTTGAGGCTAATCCTCGATTTTGCTCGCAAAGTACTTGAGGCGGAGGTCCGGAGTGATGGACAGCGCATTCTACCCGTCATCCCGCAGCACGACGTAGATGGCGGGGATGACCAGCACGGTCAGCAGCGTCGAGGACGCGAGGCCGAACAGCAGCGAAATCGCCAGACCCTGAAAGATCGGATCGACCAGGATGGTCGCGGCGCCGATCATGGCGGCAAGCGCGGTCAGGATGATCGGCTTGAAGCGCACAGCGCCCGCTTCCAGCAGCACCTCACGCAGCGGCCGGTCCGGCTGCCGCCCATGGCGGATGAAATCGACGAGCAGGATCGAGTTGCGCACGATGATGCCCGCCAGCGCGATGAAGCCGATCATCGACGTCGCGGTGAACGGCGCGCCGAACAGCCAGTGCCCGAGCATGATGCCAATCAGCGTCAGCGGGATCGGCGTCAGGATGACGAGGGGCAGCCGGAAGCTGCCGAACTGCGCCACTACCAGCACGTAGATGCCGAGGATCGCGACCGCGAATGCGGCACCCATGTCGCGGAAGGTGACGTAGGTGATCTCCCATTCGCCATCCCAGAGCAGTGTGGGTTTCGCTTCATCGGCCGGCTGGCCATGGAGCTTGAGTTCCGGCTTCGGCAGGTGGCCCCAATCATGCGCATCGACCAGACGCGCCACTTCCAGCATCCCATAGATCGGTGCCTCGTAGGCGCCCGCAAGCTCCGCCATCACCATGTCGGCAAAGCGGCCGTTGCGCCGGAAGATGGCGGGCGAGCCCTCTTCCTTGGTGACGCGCACGACCTCGCCGAGTTCGACGACGCCGCGGTTGCCGGGCAGTGCGTTGGCCGGCACCGGCGTCGCCGCCATCGCTTCCGACCAGGATAGTGCGGTCTTCGGCAGCCGCACCGCGATCTCGATCGGATTGCGGTCCTCGCCGCGATGCGAGTAACCGACCGACGTGCCGCCAAGCAGCATTTGCAGGGTGTCGTAGACATCGCTCTGCGCGACGCCGAAGTATTCGAGGCGATCCTGATCGATCGACACGCGCAGTCGCGGCCGCGGCGCGCCGATCGAGTCGTCGACGTCGACGATGTACGGAACGGATGCGAAGATTTTCTTCACCTCGCCGGCAACGGCACGGCGTGTTGCCGAATCTGGACCGTAGATTTCGGCAAGCAGCGTCGCCAGCACCGGCGGCCCGGGCGGCACCTCGACCACTTTCACGCTTGTACCTGCGGGCACGGCCACCGGCTTAAGGCGTTCTCTGAGATCGAGCGCGATCGCGTGGCTATCTCGCTTGCGCTCGCCGCGCGGTGCCAGATTGAGCTGCAATTCGCCGAGCTCGACCGAGTCGCGGAGATAGTAGTGGCGCACGAGACCATTGAAATTGAATGGCGCGGGCGTACCGGCGTAGGTCTGGATCGAGCGCACTTCGGGAATCTCGCGCGCGACCTCGACCATCGCGGACAGCGTGCGCTCGGTATCCTCGAGGCTCGCGCCTTCGGGCAGGTCGAGCACGACGGCGAGCTCGGACTTGTTGTCGAAGGGCAGCAGCTTCACCGTCACCGATTTGGTCGCGAACAGCGCCATCGTCGCCAGCGTCGCGATACCGACAGCGATAAGGAACAGCCATGCTGAGCGCTTGCTGCGGATGACCGGTCCGGCGAGGCGGCGATAGAGGTTGCCGAGCCGCCCTTCGCCGTGGGCATCGCCTTGCCCGCCTTCGCCAGCGCCGGCAGGCGCCAGCCGCAGCATCAGCCAGGGCGCAATGACCACCGCAACGAAGAACGAGAACAGCATCGCCGCCGACGCGTTGGCCGGGATCGGCGCCATGTACGGTCCCATCAACCCCGACACGAACAGCATCGGCAGCAGCGCGGCGACCACCGTCAGAGTCGCCACAATCGTCGGATTGCCGACCTCGGCCACCGCCTCGACGGCCGCCTGAACGCGCGAGCGCCCGTCGCGCATGGCCCAATGGCGCGCGATGTTCTCGACCATCACGATCGCGTCGTCGACGAGGATGCCGATCGAGAAGATGAGCGCGAACAGGCTGACGCGATTGATGGTGTAGCCCATCAGATTGGCGGCAAAGAGCGTCAACAGGATTGTCGTCGGGATAACGACGAGGGTGACGATGGCCTCCCGCCAGCCGATCGCCAGGGCGATCAGGATGACGATCGAGATCGTCGCAAGGCCGAGATGGAAGAGCAGCTCGTTCGCCTTTTCGTTGGCCGTCTCGCCGTAGTCGCGCGTGATCGTCACGCCGATGTCTTCGGGGATCAGAGATCCCTTCACGGCCGCCAGCCGATGGAGAAGCTCCTCGGCAACGACGACCGCGTTGGCGCCCGCCCGCTTGGCTACCGCAACGGTGATCGCCGGCGCGCGGTGCCAGTTGCCATCGTCGCCGCGTGCGTCGTGCCACACCCGGTGCTCGCGCGGGCTCGGCCCCACCACGACCTTGGCGACGTCGTTGACATAGACCGGGCGTCCATCGCGCGCGGTGATCAGGAGCAGGCCGATATCGGGCACACCGGAGAGCGTCTGGCCGGCGGCAACCGTTCGGGTCGTTCCGGCGTCGCGCACCTGACCGGCCACGAACGACCGGTTCGCCTCGCGCACCTTGGCGACGAGCTGCTGCAGCGTGATGCCGTACAGAGAAAGCTTCTCGGGTGATGGTTCGACGCGGATCTGCTGCGCGCTGCCCCCGGAAATGTAGGTGAGACCGACGCTGTCGACCTTGGCCAGCTCGGTGCGCAGCTTGTCGGCGAGCTCGTAGAGATCCTTGTCGGACCAGCGGTCCGCTATTTCGGGCTTCGGCGACAAAGTGAGCGTGAGGATCGCGACATCGTTGATACCGCGCCCGATGATCAGAGGTTCGGGAACGCCGACCGGGATGCGATCCATGTTGGCGCGGATCTTCTCATGCACGCGCAGGATGGCATCTTCCGCCTTGGTGCCGACGAGAAAACGCGCGGTCACCAGGACGCGATCGTCATTGCTCTGGCTGTAGACGTGCTCGACGCCGTCGATGGCCTTGATGATGGTCTCGAGCGGCTTGGTCACCAGCTCCACCGCATCGGGCGCCTTGAGGCCGTCCGCATTGACGCGGATGTCGACCATCGGGACGCTGATCTGCGGCTCCTCCTCGCGCGGGATCACCAGCAGCGCGATCAGACCCATGGCGATCGACGCCAGCAGGAACAGTGGCGTCAGCGGAGATCGGATGGTGGCGCGCGTCAGGCGCCCTGAAAGCCCGAGGTTCACGGCTGCACCAGACGGTCGCCGGCCTTGACGCCGGACAGGATCTCGAGCCCGTCGGGCATATGCGCCGTGGGATGGGGGCGGCCGCGCTGCACCGGCACGTCCGCAGACTTGCCGCCATCGAGCGCGACCTTTACGTAGTCGATGCCAAAGCGCGTCGAGACCAGCGAGGCGGGGACGACGAAAGCCTGACGCGTGCCACCCGAGATCCAGACGCGAACACGCCGGGCCACGAAATAGTCGCCGAGCCCTTCCACGGTCGCATCCGCGACGACCCGGCCATCCTCGATCTGCGGATAGACGAGGACGATCCTGCCGGTCTGCGTACCCGTCAATCCGATCTCCGTGCCGTCGACGCGCACGGGATCACCGACCTTGAGGAACTGCGCGTGGCGCTCGGGCACGCGCAGGCGCAGCACGAAATTCTGCTCGGCGATGGTGGCGATCGTCTCGCCTGGGAGAACAACCGCGCCCGTGCGATAGGGCACGCTCAACACGCGGCCTGCCGCTGGCGCTAGAACTTCGCCCTCCACGAGTTGCCGTTCGATCACCGACCGCTCTGCGATCCGCGCCTGCAAGGTGTTGTCCGCCACATTGAGGGCCGTGCGTGCTTCATCGAGCCGCGCGCGCGGTATCGTGCCGCGGTCGGCCAGATTTTCCGCCCGCTCGAGATCGATCCGCGTCTGCGCGAGTTGCGCGCGGAGACCGGCAATCTGAGCGTCGAGCGATTTCATCTGCAGGGCCAGCTTTTCGTCGCCGACGGTGGCGATCACTTGTCCCGCCTGAACGCGATCGCCTTCCTTGACGGTGAGTTGAGCGATCGTGCCGCCCGTACGCACGCGCGCGGGAACGGGCTTGGTCGTTTCCACGGTCGCGAACACCGCCTTGTCATCGGAAATGTTCGATAGCGCGACGGTATACGTGTCAGCGGCGACCGTTGCCTGCAATGGAGCACCTGCGATCGCCAGGGCGGCGAGAAATCTGAGAAGCATGGGGGGACCTGTCTGATGCTTGGCCTGCAATAAGGAGGCAACCGTCGCCTTCCGCTTATTGATCCCGCGCGATGCGGCGGCGCCCGCGCCGAGGCGCAACAGCCTCCGATTGCGGTCCGCACGCCTGCGCGCAAAACAGATCATAGAGCGTGGAAATCAGAACCCGCACTTCCTTGCTCGCGAGCGCGTACCAGATCGTCTGGCCTTCGCGGCGTGCGCTCACAAGCCCGTCCTTCCGAAGGAGGGTGAGGTGCTGTGAAACGCCGGAATCGCGAATTCCCAGCAACTCCGCAAGCTCGCCGACGGAGCGTTCGCGTTCGACGAGCTGGCACAGAATGAGCAGGCGATGCCGATTGGCCATCGCCTTCAGGAGCTCACACGCGCGATCTGCCGCGCCCTGCATGGTTTCGATCTGCATCTTCATATTTGACATCAAGTAGCTCCCGGAGAGCGTCAGATCCCGTATGCGCCCCGCGCAGCGGATCGGCGCGCCGCAAGCATGAACACTCCCGATGCGACGATCGCGCCCGGCACCAGTGCGACGAGGAACGCAAAAGCGTAGTCCACTGGCGCACTCAGGGCGCTTGGATCGGCCAGTGTCCAGGCGGGCACGGCGAACAACAGTGCAGCGGCGGTGGCCAACCCAGCGACGATAGCGGCAAGCAGCGGCTTGAATACGGGACGCCGCGCGCGGCGCAGTCGCGCAAAACCGGCGACGACGCCAATCAGCAGGATTGCCGCGAGCGCGAGCAGGGCCCACAGCCACGGCCCGAAGGACTCGGCGAGTATGAAATACAGGGTGACGGGGTCGAAATCGCTCATGTCATATCTCCTCTATGCGCGCCCGCGCAGCATCGCGCGATAGGCGCCCTTGAGCCCTTTTTCCTCGATCAGCCAGGAGACCCAGAGTTCCTCAAGCGGTTCGATGAACGGGAACGACGGCACCAGCTTGCCGTCGTAGTCGAACTCGATCAGCATCGCTTTGCCGTATGCCGTCACCATCGGGCACGACGTGTAGCCGTTGTAGACCGCAGCCGGCTTACGCCCCGAGGTCTCGGCGACGAGATTGTCGACGACTACCGGCACCTGCCACTTGACGCTTGCCGCGGTCTTGCCACGCGGCACGCCGGCGACATCTCCGACCGCGAACACGTTCGGGAAGCGCGGATGGCGTAGCGTCGCCTTTTCCGCCTCGATCCAGCCGTCGGCGGCAAGCGCGCCGCTCTGCCAGGCGAGGGGACTGTTGCGCACCGCATCGGGCGCGCGCATCGGCGGCACGATATGGATGAAGTCGTAAGGCATCGTCACATCGCCGCTCGGCGTTGCATACGTCGCCTGCTTCTTGCCGGGATCGATCGCCTTCAAGACATGGCTGTAGTTCGTCGCGACGTCGCGCGCAGCGAACAGCGACTTCACCTTCTCATTGACCGGAGCCACTGCGAACAGCGCCGGGTTGTGCGCGTTGTAAATCAGCTTGACGTTGCCGCGCCGATTGCGGCGACGCGCTTTGTCGTCGGTGATGAAGGTGATCTTGAGCGGCGCGCCGGCACACTTCATCTCGGTTTGCGGCCGTCCGAAAAGACCGACGCCGCCGGTTTCGATGAAGCGGTCGATCGCCGCGGCGGACGCAGCTGCCTCCGCAGGGCCGGCATAGATCGAGGCAATTCCTTCCTTGCCGATGAGCCCGGCGTCCATGCCTTCGATCGCCTGGTAGTCAAGCTTCAACCCTGTCGCGACGAACAGGAAATCATAGGGTACGCGCTGGCCGGACGTCGTGGCGACAACTCGAGATACCGGATCGAATTCGGCGACGGCCTGCTCGATCCACTCGACGCCCGACGGCACATAAGAGGCGTTGGCCTCGGTGACATCCTCAGGCCGCCAGAGCCCAGCCCCGACGAGCGTGAAGCCGGGCTGAAAGTGATGGGCCTTCTTGGCGTCGATAAGGATGATCGCGGCATTCGGCATCTGCCGGCGCAACCGTGCTGCGAGCGACAAGCCGGCGGCGCCGGCGCCGGCGATCACGATCCGGGCGCGGGTATCCGAAGTCTGAGCGGATGCGCCATCGGTCACGAAGCCCGATGCCATGAGCGTACCGGCGCCTGCGAGGAATGTGCGTCTTTTCATTCTCCTCCTCCTTCCTTATCGCGACGGCAACCGGGCCGCCTGCGCGTCTGCCGGATGGGCAGTCGCAGATCTTCAGGATGCGTCCAGCGCATTGGCTCGACGCTACCGATGATCGTGCGCGCCGGGCATCTCGCCACCTTGATCAAGGACAAGAGGTTCCTTGGGCCGCCGTGCCACGCTTCCGACCGTCCTGTTGTCGCGTTCTCGGAACTGGTCCGTCCTTCCGACCACGACAAATCCTTCCTCTTGACATATGTATTCGTAATAGCGAATATTCGCAATAGTGAATATTAAAGAGGCGTGTCGCCGAGGACTTCAGGGACGGACATGGTCATTGAATCGCAGCCGTCGCGCTCATCCTGGTGCCCCTCGTATGGGGCATCGCGCGCGACGACACGTCCACGTCAGAGGCCCCGCAGACCCGCCGTTCCTGATAGGAGAAGGACCATGACCGTTGATCGCGCTGTTCTGATCTTCGCCGGTGTTGTTGTGCTCGTATCGCTCGCGCTCGGTTTCGCAGTTTCGCCCTACTGGTATCTGCTCACCGCGTTCGTCGGCCTTAATCTGATCCAGGCCTCGTTCACTGGGTTCTGTCCGGCGGCGATCATTTTCAAGAGGCTCGGCATCAAGCCCGGCGAAGCGTTCCGCTGAGGCCTTCCGATGGGCAGGCGATCCGAGGCGTCCCAAGCCAGAGAGAAGCG
>CAZKZT010000034.1:14174-16711 GCA_964557265.1 uncultured Hyphomicrobium sp. | reverse complement strand
AGCGTCTCGCCCTTGATCGCGAACACCGGCGTGCCAGCGGCAGCGATCGCGGCGGCCGCGTGATCCTGCGTCGAGTAGATGTTGCACGAGACCCAGCGCACGTCAGCGCCAAGAGCCTTCAGCGTTTCGATGAGCACGCCCGTCTGGATCGTCATATGCAGCGAACCGGCGATGCGCGCGCCCTTGAGCGGCTGCTTCGGACCGTACTCCTCGCGCGTGGCCATCAAGCCCGGCATCTCGCTCTCGGCGATCGAGAGCTCCTTGCGGCCGAAATCGGCGAGGGCGATGTCCTTGACGATGTAGTCTTTGGTGCTCATGGGACGCCTTTCTGAGGTCATCGAGTGCAGAACGCCCGGCAACCCGGAGACATTGTTCCAGTGCAGGCGCGCGGGCGGAAATTCGATCGGCGCTGTATAGCGGCCCGGCTGCCAGCCGGCAACATGGACATAAAGGAATCTTTATGTCCGCTCGACAACGGGGTTGACGCCGTCCCTCAGCCGCGGGAGTCTACCATCGCTAAATCCATCACAGGTCATTGGAATAATTGAGAGTATTCGCGTGACCGCGTTCGACACCTCGAAACCCCTCCTCGTCTTCGGCGGGCCGTACTCGAACCTCGAGGCGACGGTCGCCATGCGGCGGCGGGCGGAGACACTCGGCATTCCCGCCGCAAACACGATCTGCACCGGCGATGTCGTGGCCTATTGCGCGGCCCCCGAAGAAACCGCGCGTCTGGTCGCCGACTGGGGCTGCCACGTGATTCAGGGCAACTGCGAGCAGCAGCTCGCTGCGGCCGCCGAGGACTGCGCGTGCAATTTCGAGGAAGGGACCGAGTGCGCCGCCCTCGCCAAGGGCTGGTATCCGTTTGCCAACGCACGCATGAGCGGCGAGATGCGCGCGTGGATGGGCGGTCTCCCCGAGACGCTAAACTTCGGCTACGGCGGACAGACCTTCCGGGTCGTCCATGGCGGCACCGACATCGTCAATCGCTGGGTGTTCCAGTCCGAGCGCGAGGTCCTTGCGGAGGAGGTCACGCGCGCCGATGCCGGTATCATCATCGCCGGGCACGCGGGGCTCCCATATATCACCCGCGTCGGCAAGCGCGTCTGGTTCAATCCTGGCGTAATCGGGATGCCGGCCAACGATGGCACTGCGGAGGTCTGGTACGGCCTGATCCGCATGGTCGACGACGGCCTCCTGCTCTCGACCCACCGCCTCGCCTATGACCACCACGCCGCCGCTGCCGCGATGCGCCGTCATGGCCACGCCAACGGCTACGCGCGCACGCTCGTCACGGGCCTATGGCCGAGCCTCGACATCCTGCCGCCCGCCGAGCGCGAAGCGACGGGCAAACGCATCCGCGCACGAACGCTGCGGCTGACACCGCTCAGAAACAACAAGATATCGGCTGGAATCGAAGCGGTGTAGCCCGCCTACTTCTTCCTGGTTTTGACCTTGGTCTTCGGCGGCGCTGGTTTGCGCTCAGGTAGCGGCACACTGGCGGCAACCTCGGTACCCGGAACGGTCACCGCGCTGCATTCGACCGCGCCGGTCTTCGCCCAGCGCGCCACGTCGGCGCGCATCTGCTCTGCCATCGCCTCCGGGATGCGGCGGTTCTCCATTTCGAGCTTCGCGCCGCTGGCTTCCTTGGCAATGCTGACGACGAACACCCTGCCACCGCGCGCATTCGGCTGATCCGGCACCCGCACGTGGATCGCGACGGTCGCCGCGCCACCGTCGGCATCCGGTGACGCCTCACCGTCGAAGGCGTAGCCTTTCACCAGCGGCTTGCCGGGACCAAACCAGCACGTCTTGGCGCCGCGCGCGACACGCGTGTAGATCTCGTGCGTACTCTCGCTATGGCTGCTGGTATGCGGTGTTATCGCCACCGATTTCGGCAGATCGGGCAGGCTCGGCAAAGACGGTACGGCCGAGGTGTTCAGAAGCTCGGAGGCGTTGCCGCAGGCGCCGAGGGCCAGCGCGGCGATACAGGCAACCGCGACGGCCCGCGGTAGCGGCCATCGTGACGCGCCTGCTTTCCCGTCCCGCTGTCCGCGCTGCAAGCCGTCGTTCCCCTGTCGCACCCCTGACCCGTCCTGGCCCCACCCGCCGCGAATCTCCGGCACTGGCCGCGGACGATCCCAAAGCCGCCCGCGGCTGGCAAGAGCCGCAACGCCGCTGTAGATAACGCCCGCCCTTCTCTTGATCGCCGATAAGGCCGCATCAGGGCACGGGCGTGACGCCGCCTCGACAGCTGGGGCGCCGTGGCGTAAAGCCGAATTCGATCAAAAACATCCGGCCAGGGAGTGCGCCATGTCGTCGTTCAAAGGACTGCAGCTGACGAAGGGGGACAAGGGGATCGCCGCCGCCTGGACCGACCTCACCGAAGCCGACCTGATGGACGGCGATGTGACCGTTCGCGTCTCGCACTCCACCCTCAATTACAAGGACGGCCTCGCCATTACGGGTAAGGCGCCTGTCGTGCGCCGCTGGCCGATGATCCCCGGCATCGATTTCGCCGGTGAGGTGACGGCGTC
>CAZKZT010000034.1:0-14164 GCA_964557265.1 uncultured Hyphomicrobium sp. | reverse complement strand
CGAATCCGGCCTGGAAGGTCGGGGACGCGGGGATCCTCAATGGCTGGGGCGTCGGCGAAACCCATCTCGGCGGTTATGCGCAGGTCGCAAGGGTGAAAGGTGAGTGGCTGGTGCCGCGCCCCGCCGCCTTCACGCCCGCGCGCGCCATGGCGATCGGCACCGCCGGCTACACCGCCATGCTGTGCGTGCTGGCACTCGAACACAACGGCATCACACCCGACCGTGGCCCCGTGCTCGTCACCGGCGCGTCCGGTGGCGTCGGCTCAGTGGCGGTCGCGTTGCTCGCCAAGCTCGGCTACACCGTCATCGCCTCGACCGGACGGCCCGCGGAGGCCGACTACCTGAAGGGCATCGGCGCGAGCGAGATCATCGACCGGGCGGAGCTTGCCGGACCGGCGCGGCCGCTCGGCAAGGAGCGGTGGGCCGGCGCGGTCGATGCGGTCGGGTCGCACACACTTGCGAACGTGATCTCGATGACGAAGTACGGCGGCTGCGTCGCCGCTTGCGGACTGGCGCAGGGTCTCGACCTGCCGGCGTCGGTGGCACCGTTCATTCTACGCGGCGTCACGCTCGCAGGAATCGACAGCGTCATGGCACCGCAGGCGAAGCGCCTCGAGGCGTGGCAGCGGCTCGCGCGCGACCTCGACATCGCCAAGCTCGACGCGGTGACTGTGACGCGGCCGGTGACGGACGCCATCGCCTTGGCACCAGAGATCCTCGCCGGTCAGGTCCGCGGCCGTGTCGTGTTCGAGATCGGGTAGCGGATGGATCAGCCCCGGGCAGTGCCCGGCTAGGTTCGCACGCGCTGAGCTGGTAGCGGTCGCGCTATTTCCGTGTGGCGCTGAACGTCACCGAACGATGGCCGAAGTAGCTGAAGATCGCCCCGCAGGTGATCCCGACGAGATGCGCGGTGGCGCCCGCGATCGTCGTGCCCCAATCCGCGGCCAGGAGCAGCAGCTCGCGCACGCCCACGGACACAACGAACATGATCGACTGACTGACGAAGTTGATGGCCAGAAAATCCCGGATCTTCCAGATCAACGGGCGGGCCGAACCTGGAAAGACCCAGCGATCGTAAAGAAGAAAGCCGCAGATCATCCCGATGGCCATCGCCGCCAGCACGGAGAGAGCGAACGGCATTACGAGTTCCAGCGGGAACCGCACGAGCCAATTCACGAGCGACGCAAAGGCACCGGCAATCAGGAAGCGCCCTTGCGGCCCCTTCAGCATATCGGCGCCCAAAGCGGCGAGTCGTCTCATCCTCAATCACTCGCAGATTTGAAATCGCCGCCACGCGCCAATCGGGCCGCGCAAGCCCTTACTTTAACATAAATCGACCGCGAGCCATTACGCCCCCTCGTCGCACCGGCGGTCTACGGCAACCACGAGGCGAGGTCCGCGCAAGGAAGCTGGTCTACGCTTGCGCAAAATCATCATTCATGACGGTCCCGCGCCGCTCAACGCCAACCACCGAACGCCAATCTCCCGCCCATGGATCACGCCTACCTGCAGGCCATCAAGACGTTCGAGGGGTTCACGCCCCAGGCCCAGTGGGATTACGCCCAGCATTCGAATGGCTACGGGACGAAAGCGCTCTACCCCGGCGAAACCATCGATGCTGCCGAAGCCGAGCGCCGTTTCGCCGCAGAGATCGCGGTCGCGCGGAGCATCGTCGAGAAGCACGCCGCCGGTTGGGACGAAGGCACCAAGGCCGCGCTTACTTCGCTGACTTTCAACGCCGGCACCCGATGGATCTCGAGCGGCCTCGGCGACGCTGTGCGCAGCGGTGATATCGCTGGCGTGCGCGAGCGCTTCGTCCAATACGCCAAGGCGGGTGGCGAGGTGCTGCCAGGTCTCGTCAAGCGGCGCCTGGCCGAGCTCGACTGGATCGGTGGCGGCGTCCAGGGATCGCCGGGCGCCGCCCCTCCGCCAACCACAGAGGCTGCGTCTGGCGTCCGTTCGCCGATCGTGCAGGCTGTCCTGCCGACGACCACTGACGCCGCGGTAAGCTTCACGTCGCATCAGCCGTCGAGCGGCACGGTCGATCTGCGCGAAACGATTGCCGTGCTCGCTCCTGGCGATCCGTCCGACCCGCGCGGGCCGCAGATGTCGCTGCTGATCACGCTGCTGTTCGACTTGCAGATGCGCGCCGCACAGACTGCCGCCGAGCGGGCCACGGAAACCGACCAGTCGATCTGACGGCCCATTCCGGCACATCATCAACCGCCGATTAACCACGCGATTTCAATAACCTGGGCCTTAGTTCTTTTTAAGCCGGCAGCCCTCATCATCGCCGGCATGATCGACGATAGAACATACGACCACATCGCCCATCGCATTGAGCAGCTCGAATCCTGGCTCGAGGATACGGCTCCGTATGCTCAATTCGATCAACGCCACCTCGACGCACATACGCCCGAACAGGCGTACTGGCACCTCGGCTATCAGCAGGCCCTGATCGACGTGCTCAACATGCTCAAAGAAACTGCACGCATCGCGGGCACTTCCAATCCGTCCCCGACGGGCGGCTCGGATGAATGAAGCACGACGGTGGTCTGAGGTCGTGAAATAGCTCGCACTCGCGTTCGAACGCTGCTCGCGTATCGTTGATCAGCGCAAATTTGAACATAGCGCTCGAACCGATCAGCTCGCACAGCCGCGCGCGCAGGTCATAGTCGTCGCGGCCGACGCTCTGAACCCGGAAGCGGCCCTCACCATCGACATAGCCGACCGAAAAGACCCCGCGCCGCCCCTTCGACAGCACCCTCTCGAGGGTGTCGAAAGCGAGATCGTAAGGTCCGTTCATACTGCTGCTCATTCCGCCTCTCTTTCGTGTCCCGGTCGCCCGTGCGCCTGCCGCTCTACTTCACCTGCTGGCAGCGGACCGCCTCATGGGCGAGGAAATTCATGTTCTCGACGAAGACCTGCGCGATCGCGTTCCGGCCGATCCGCGCGTTCGCCTTCTCGACGACGCGCCCGACCAGCGCCTCGACCCCGATCGGCTTGAGTGAACTGAAGTCGAGCGTTTCCTCTTCGTAGATCGATCTGAAGATCGCCTCGTTGACGTAGAGGATCAGCGCGTCCTTGTACCTTGCGGCTTCCGATGCCGACGTCGAGAAAGAGATCCGCCCGAGCACATAACCTTGGATCTTGCCGTCGCGCACCACCGGCACGGAAACCGGATCGAGCTTGACGATCGTCACCGCCTCGGCCACCTGCTCCTTGCCACTACTCCCCGATGTCGCCTGCGGAATTTTCATCGCCGCATAGCTGCCGCCAAGCGTCGACAACACGACGACCAACCCCAGCAGCAGCATCCTCACCATGTCTTCTGACCCCGGCGCGCGATCTCGCTCGAATAGGTGCCGTCCGCCGTCGACTGCTCGATAGCCTCACCGATCAGCGAGGAAATCTCGTAGACCGCATCCATGTGCCGTCGCAGCAGACGCTCGTTCGCCGCGAGGTCGGCTGCGAGCCGCTGCAGCTTGAGGCGCACGTGCTCCGTCGGCACCTGGCCTTCCGCCGCGCTCATCAAGCGGCCGAGCTCCAGCGCCAGATGGCTCTTGCGCGCCACGAGAGAGCCGAAATCGGCGCGCTCGGGATGCGCGATCTGCACCTTCTCTTCTTCAAGCACCTCACTGATCCAATCGGCGAGCTGGATGATCGCCTCCATCAGCGGCGTATGCTCCGGCACACGCGGCTCAGGGATCGCATGTGAGGGTTGCCGTGATCCGTAGTCATTAGCGCTCAGCATTTATCGTGTCCCTCCACCGCGGCTGGGCCCGAGGCCAACTGCCTGGGCCTGAAAAGCCGCATTCGATGCCTTTGCAATCTCTGTCCGATCGCCACCCGGTGCGGCAGGCATGGTCTTGTCGACCGGCGCAGCTGTCATCGCTGCCGACTCGGTCGCCGGCTGCTGTGGCAGCAGCTTCAAGCGCCCACTCGCGACGATCTGATCGGCAAGCTTCTCGGCAAGCATCGCCTGCCACATCTTGCCGGCCGAACCGGTGCCGAAAAGCTTGGTGTTCTCTTTAGGCAGCATCGACCCGATGAAAACCTGAAGCGCGAACGCCTCGAACGACTTCTGCGCTTTTTCCGCGCGTTTGACGGGCTGAGTTGCGAGTGGCGCGGCAGCCGTGGCCGCAGCCGGTTGGCCCGATGCCTTTTCGGCAGCGGCCCGTGTGACAACCGTCTCGAACGACGGAATCTCATTCGCGCGCCGCACGGTCGTGGTGAACCCGGCCGCCGTCGCCGGAGCGCTCGGCGATGCCGATTCCGCCACCGTTGGCACGCCTGCCACGCGGGCTACACTGAGATAGTCGGTCGTCATCGGACTAGGGCCACTCCTGTTCGCACGCTCAGTCGCCGATTTCGACGCACGGCCATGCCATGCGCGCGACGCACCTTGCGCGGATCTGAGTGTGGCCCCTCGACCTTATTTCAGGCTTGTGAGCCGACGGCGCACGAACTGATCGATCGCTTCCTCGAGCACGACGGCGCTGTGTTCCTGCTCCGCTTGCGCGACTTCGCGGGTAAGGCGCGCCTCGAGCCCTTTGACGCGGCCGCGCGCCGCAGCAACCACCTCGATCTGCTGGTCGACTTCCACGCCGAGTTCTCCGGCGCGGCGTTGCAGCTTCACCGCCCGCGCGCTGACGAGTTCCGGAAACACCGTACCGACGACATTGTCGTGATTGAGGTACTCGCGCGTCACCGCCGCTGCCTTGCTTGCGTCATCACGTGCCCGCGTGAGTTCCTGGGCGGCGCGCGCCTCCTGCTCATAGAGATGCTCGGTCAGCTTGATCAAACGCTTCAGCCGCGTGATGGATCGGCGCTTCATCGGCAATTCCCTAGAGGTTGTTCAATGCCGCACCGAATGCACTGAAGAAGATCTTCAGCATCTCCGGCAGCATGAGATAGAGGAAGAACAGCCCGCCCATGAGCAGAAACGGCAGCGATACGAAGTACGATGGCACCTGCGGAATCAGCTTCCCGAGAATGCCGAACAGCACGTTGACGAGAAGCGCGTAGACGATGAACGGCCCGCTGATCT
The DNA here is from genome assembly GCA_964557265.1 of uncultured Hyphomicrobium sp. Lineage (GTDB taxonomy): Bacteria > Pseudomonadota > Alphaproteobacteria > Rhizobiales > Hyphomicrobiaceae. The sequence goes on along the minus strand of CAZKZT010000034.1, from coordinate 9,114 downwards.
GCAGCGCAATCGTGAATGCCGCACCGAGCGATGTCGCGATCATGGTGAGGCCGAACTGCGGCGCCGTCATCACGCCGAGCGGGAACGTGCCGTAGGAATCGAGCACTGTTCTGATCAACAGCAGGTGCAGGTCCAGCAGCAGGACGAGCAACGTCGCCGTCAACGTGATGAGTGTCGACAACGATGTTCCCGGCTCGTCGCTGTCGACGCCCCCCGCGAGCGCGTTCATGCCGATGTAGTTGGCGATCCCGTTGGCCATGAACTCCAGCGCCGCAATGTAGATGCGGCAGACGAGACCGATGACCGCACCGATAACGCACTCGGCGAAGACCAGCGGCAGCAGCCGCGCGCCGTCTCCCTTCGGCGTTGTGCCATCGAGCACCATCGGCGCCATCGCCATCGCCAGGGCCATCGCTACATAGAGCCGCACCCGCATCGGCACGCGCGCACTCGAGAACCCCGGCGCCAGCATCAGCGTCGTCCCGATCCGGCAAAGGATGAGGATCACGCCGACCGCATAGTCGTCGAGCTCGACCATTATCCGGAAATGCTGCCGAGTGCCTTGACCTGAATCCCACGAGCGATCTCCGCGTGCGAGAGCACGGGCAGTGTCGGGAACAGCCGCTCGATCACCATCCGCACGAACGGGCGCGCTTCCACCGAGGTAACGAGCACGAACTGCTCGCCCTTCTCGGTGTGGGTGGTGATCACGCGAGAGGCATCCTTGCTGAAATCCTCGATCAAACGAGGATCGATGTCGAACTCGATCACTTCGCCGCGCTGGTCGCGGCGAAGGCTCTCATGGAAGGCGAGATCCCAGCGGCTGCCGAGGCGCAGCACCGCAAGTGTCCCATCCTTCGCCAGATCACCGCAGATCTGCTGCGCGATCCGTTGACGCACATGTTCGGCAACCTGCTCGGCGCGGCGTGAATGCGGTGCGATCTCGGCAATCGCCTCGAGGATGATCTGCATGTTGCGGATCGACACGCGCTCCGACAGCAGCATCTTGAGCACCGCCTGAATTCCTGAATAGGAGATGTGGGCCGGGCGGATCTCGTCCAGCAGGCGCTTGTACTCCGAAGGCAGGCCGTCAATCAGGATCTGCATGTCCCGGTACGAAAACAGTTGCGCGAGATTGTTGCGGATGCCCTCGCTCAAATGCGTGAGCAGAACCGTCATGATATCGACGGTGGCGAAGCCCTCGCGCTTCACTTCCTTGGAATAGGATTCCGGCACCCAGATCGCCTTGAGACCGAACGCCGGCTCGATCGTGTCGACGCCCCCGACGGTCGGCTTCGGTCCATCACCGACGATAACGAGGACATCGCCGATCGGTAGTTCGTGGCTGCCGATCGCGGCCCCGTGAATGCGGATCTGGTAGCCGCGCGGCGGCAGCGAGAAATCATCCGACAGGTTGATCTCGGGCACGACGAAGCCGTACTGCTTGGCGAACTTCCGCCGGAGTTTGCCAACCCGCTGACCGAGTTCGTCGTGCTTGCGAAGAAACTCCGCCGACAGCCGCTGGCCGAAAACGATCTCGATCTCGCTGATCTTCAGCGCGCCCTTGATCGACTGGCGCGTTTCCTCTTCCTTCACCTGGTTGGCTTCGCGTGCCCGATTGTCCTCGGCGATACGCTGCTGCTCCCATCTTCGCGGGATGGCGATGCCAGCAACAGCAGCGATGACACCGAGTATGGCGAACGGCAGCAGCGGCAGGCCGGGCCCGAGCGCCAGCAGGCCCATCGCGCCTGCGGTCATCATCAGCGCTTTCGGATGCTTGCCGACCTGGCCGAGAACCGCGCTCTCGACGGACCCGTGCGTGCCGCCCTTCGCCACGACGAGGCCGGCGGCGAGTGAGATGATGAGCGCCGGAATCTGCGTCACGAGACCATCGCCGACCGACAGCTTGGTGAATACGTCCGCCGCTTCGGAAATCGGCATGCCATGCCGGAACGTCGCAATCAGGATGCCGCCGAACACGTTGACGGCCGTGATGATGATGCCAGCGATCGCATCACCGCGCACGAACTTCGAAGCACCGTCCATGGCACCGAAGAACGAGCTTTCCTCTTCGAGTTCGCGCCGGCGCCGCTGCGCCTCGCGCTCGTCGATCAAGCCTGACGACAAGTCGGCATCGATCGCCATCTGCTTGCCGGGAATACCGTCGAGCGCGAATCGGGCGCCGACTTCCGCGATGCGCGAGGCACCCTTCGTGATAACGATGAAGTTCACGGTCAGGAGGATGACGAAGACGACGACGCCGATCACGAAGTCGCCGCCCATCACGAGCTTCGAAAACCCGGCGATGACGTAACCGGCTGCGTGCTCGCCGTGGGCACCCTCGGTCAGAATGATTCGCGTCGTCGCGACATTGAACGCGAGCCGCAGCATCGTGATGATCAGCAGGATCGTCGGAAACGACGAGAATTCGAGCGGGCGTTTGACCCACAGCGCCACCATGAGAATCAACACCGCGGCGGCGATCGAAAAAGCGAGGCCGATATCGATGAGGATCGGCGGCAGCGGCAGGAACAGCACCGCCAGAATGAGGACGATGCCGGCCGCAAAGCCCATGTCCGACATGCCGGCGAGACGGCTGAGCGGCAATCCGCCGGCTGCTTGTTGCGACACGCTGTTCCCCCGCCCAGAAAGATACGTCGGCCGGCCTTGCGTCGCTCAGAAGCCCTTCTCTACGTGCAGATAGGTCAGCTGAGCGAGTGAAAAGACCGAGGCCCCCATGAAGTGCGCCGAGAACATGGCGACGACGAATATCGCCATGATCTTCGGAATGAAGGTCAACGTTATCTCCTGGACCTGGGTTAAAGCTTGCAGGAGCGCAATGCCGATACCGACGACCATTGCCGCAAGCACGCATGGCCCCGCCACCATGATCACCGTCCAGATGGCGGCCTGGACCAGCTCCATGGCATCGGCTTCGTTCACGACGCCGCCGTCTCGTCCGGCGTGGGCGCAGCAGGCGCTGCGTTGGCGATGATCAAGCCTTCACCAACCATGAATTCCTCACCGCTATCGAGCAGAACCATGACTCCGTTGTCGACAGCTTTCGCCGCAACCACGAGACCGCCAATGGATGTCGCCGTATCCACCACCGTCTTGCCCACGAGGCTCTCCGCCAGCGCCAGGTTCTGCGACACCATCAGCGCGGAAAGTTTCTCGTTGGCCTGCACTGACTTCTCGACCTGCGAGAATGTCGCGAGCTGAGCCACATAATCGCTCGACTTCATCGGCTCCATCGGATCCTGATGCTTCATCTGTGCGATCAGGAGCGTAAGAAAGGCGTTGTAGTCCAGCGTCGCGGACGGCGCCTTGCCGGTTTCGTTTCCCGACGTGTCGGTGGTCTTCTGGGTATTCGCTACGCCGGTGATTTCCATACGGCTCGCTCCTTTGGAATTGATCGGATCGGCCCTGGCCTCAGGCAGCCGGCGCCTCTAAATCCTGATCCAAGCGCAGGATCTCATCCTCGAGCGCGAACATCGAGCGGATCTTGCGCAGCGCCTCGAAGGCACGACCGCGCTCCATCAGTCGCTTCACATCCATCAGACCGTCGAGAACATCCTGGTTCTTGAATGCCTGGATCAGCGCCTGATGAGACTGCTCGTACATCTGCCGCGCGATAGCCTCGCACTTCGGCTCCATCAACATCGACTGCACCACGAAATAGAGCTGGCGCAGCGGCGTTGTCGCCTGATCCTCCTGCAGGATGTGTCCCTCGATCAGGAACACGACCTCGTTCATCAGCTCGAGCGTCACTTTGCGATCGACCTTGATGACGCCGCCGTTGATATAGACGCGCTCATTCGGCTTCAGATGGACTTTCAGGTGGCTTGTCACGTCAATCCGTCCCGAATCGCCTTTGAAACAGCAACGATGTCCGTGAATTCCTGCGCACCGTCGGTCCGCAGTCTCTCGAGCTCGCGCAGTATCCAAATGCCAATCGAGACGAGCTGAGCACGGAGCGCCTTCGGCAACCCATTATCGGGGTTGGCGAGATCCTCGACCAGCAGTGCCCACAGCTTGGTCGTGAACGCGATCGCATCAGCAGCTTGCGCGCCGGTCGCTCCGACGGCACTCGCCTGCTCCATCAACAGGATCGACTGATCAAGCGCAAACCTTTCGCGCTGCCTCGCCTCCTGCTGATCATCCTCGAGGAGATCGCCGTACTGAATTCGCTGCATTCTGCACTCCATGCTCTCTGCAGGCACGCCGAACGCTGCTGCCTCAGAGGTAGTTCATCAGACTGAGCTGCTGGATCCGCGATGTGACCGAATAGGACGCCTCGAGTCGTGACATCAACAGTCCAAGCTGTTCGGCGACCTCGTACGGATCTATCTCTTCCGCAGCACTCACGCGCCTCTGCAGCGCCTGCGTCTCTATCGAAATACGCTCGTTTGCTTGCGCAAGGCGTTCCTGCGCCATGCCCGTCACGGATTGTATGTGAACGAAATCGTAGGATGCCGACGTTGCCGAGGCCACGATCCGGTTTGATAGAACCTGGCGCGTCTCGGCCGTCATGTTCTCGATGCCGCTGTCGATGGCAAGCGCCATGGCGGCGTACAACTTGCGGAACCCGGCGTCGTTCGTGGTGGCGGAGGTATCGATCTCTTCGCCGAGCGAGATGCGATCGCGCATTACGCCGTCGGAAGCGCTGGAGAAGCTGGCACCCCAGGCGGGATCGGAAAACAAATCGGCGAATGGCCCGTCGATGTACGCTTCGAGCTGCGCGGGCGTGATCGTTGAAACCTGCGGATCATCTGGCGCGAAACCGAACTCTGCAGTGAATGCCGCAATGACCGCAGAGCGAGCCGGCCCTGGCGGATCGCTCAGATAGTCGTCCATCGGCGGTGTCGAGACATTGATGCCACCGAAGACATAGACCCCGTCGGTGGTGACCGACAGCATTTCGAAGATCGATCCGAGGCGCGACTGGGCGTCCGCCACCAGCAGCTTCGAATCGGCCCCGCTTTGGCGAACCGCAAGCGCGGTCTCGACGAGACCATCCGCGAGCTTGCGAATCCCATCCAATGACGACTGGATCGTTCCAAGACGCGCCGCGACGACACCGTTTGTTGCCGTCAGCGTTGTCAGATTACCCTGAACCTGACGCATATCGAGGACTGAGCCGAGGCGGTTACCAAGCGTGAGCCCGACATCCGCGTGCCGTCCGCTGCTGAATTCGGATAGCGTCTGATTGAGTTGCTTCTGGTTCCGCGCCAGCGCCGTCCGCAGAATTTCACGGCCTGAGAGCGTCGAGACTGCGTCGGCTTTCATGGGCTATTCCGTCGCTTTGAAGAGAGCAGCAAACATCTGATCGACCGTTGCGATCAACCGCGCCGAAGCCTGATATGAACGCTCCAGCGACATCAGACTGGTCATTTCCTCGTCGAGATTGACGCCGATCTGCCCTTGCCACGCGCTCATCGCGCGCTCGCCAAGTACCTGGCCCGCGTCGAGACGCCCCTGCGCATCGCTGCGCCGACCTTCCAGCCAACCGGCGCTGGTGGACGCAAACCCCAACACACTCGTCGCGCTCGAGAGCCCTGCGCCCGGATCGAATGCCTGCGTCTCTGACAGAAGCGAAGCCAAGTCGCGCAGTCGATCGCTGTATCCGGTCCCGCCACTGAGATTGTAGACGTAGCTCGGATCCCCTCCGATACCGCCATCGCGGATGGTCGCGAGCGAGCCTCCCTGCGCGGGGTCGGCATTCGGGTTGACGCGGATCGACAGCGCCAGTCCGTTCGTGACAACGCCGCTCGCCGGCAGCCCCGGCCCACCATCATAAGTGAACAATCCCGCGACGTCGGCCAGAACTGGAACCACCGACTGATCGCTTTCCGCAAACACCTCGATCAGGCCACGCGCGATCTCATCGATCTGGCTGCCGAAGGTCAGCGTGATTTCATCGCGAACCTGCAGCAGTCCGCCAATCTTGCCACCGAGTTGAGTTGCTCCCGTGCCGGAGAACGTGACGCCGTCAATCGTCAAGCGGCCACCGGGCTGTCCCGGCGAAAGCGCGATGTTCTCGAAGCCAATCTTGCGCGGCACCGTCTCGAACAAGGTCGTTCCATTTGCCGCGAACAGAACCATGTCGTTGTTCGTGCGCGTCGTCGACTGGATGTCAATGAGGCCGGACATCTCCCGCAGGAGCCCGTTGCGCTCGTCGATCTGATCGGTGACGTCGCGCCCCAGTATCGTGCCCGACACAATCGACTGGTTCACCCGCTCGAAGTTGCTGAGCAGCGTTTCCAGCTGCTGGACGGAGCTGGCGATTTCGGTATTGGCGTCCTTCCGCACATCGAGCACCAGCGTCGCGGAACTATTCAGCGTCGTCGCGACGTCGGACGCGGCCTGAAGAACACCGCGTTGCAGAACCTCATTGTTGGGCTCAGCCGCCGCCGCGGACAACGCCGACTGCATCTTGGCCAGCATGGCCGACGGACTGATCCCGAGCGCTGGATCATTGATCGAACTCGAAAGCCGGTCGAGCGCGGCCGTGATCGCACCGAGCTCTCCGACTTTCGAGGTATTCGTGAGCACACTATCAAGGAGCGATGTCGCGATCGCATTGCCGATCGAACCAAGCCGCACACCCATTGCCGTGCCGATTGTCGCCGCCGATTTACGCGCGGCGTTCGGATTGTCGACATTGGCAATGTTGCGCGAGACGACCGACGTCAAGGTCGAGTTGGCCATCAGGCCGCCGCGCGCAATCTCATAGGCGAGTGTGAGTGACATCGTGCTCCCCGGCCTAGCCCCTCAGGCCAAGCTTATCGTTTCAGGTTGACGACCAGCTCCATGAGTTCCGAACCTGTCTGGAACACGCGAGAGTTGGCGGTGTAGTTGCGCTGCGCCTCGATCATGTCGGCGAGCTCGGTGGCCAGATCGACGGTCGAGCTCTCGAGCTTTCCAGATTCAAGAGAACCGAAGCCTGCGCTTCCCGCGATGCCGACCCTGAGATCACCCGAGGTGTTGGACGGCAGATACACGTTGCCCGCTTTCGGAGAAAGACGATCGGGGCTCGGCACAGTCGCAAGCGGGATGAGATACGAGGCAAAGCGCGAGCCGTCCTCGTAAACCTCATAGAGCCTGCCGTCGGAGTCGATTTCGATACCCTGCACGCGGCTTGGTGCGTTCCCATTGGTGTTGATCAGATCGACCTCGTAGGCGCCCGCCGTCTGCGTGACCGAGGACAGGTCCATCGTCATCGGCGAGCCGCCGGGCACCGTGAACGTCAGCGACTGCGTTCCACCCGGATCAAGCTGACCCAGACCATCGAAATCGAGCGTGGCCGACACGAGGGCACCGCTCGCGTAGGGGAAGCCGCCGGCCGCATCACGATCTGCTGCGTTGAAGATCGACACCTCCCACTGCCCCGTCGAAAGCTTGGTGAAGTGGACGTCGAGCATGACCTCCTCGCCGAGATTGCCGATGGCGAGAACCGACGAGCGAGCGGTCGAGGTCGCGCCGGCGGCGTTCGTCGACGGCAGATTGGCCGGCGCAACATCGTCCGCCATCGCCGGCAGGTTGGCTATCAGCGCACCAAGCGTCGTCGGCACGGCGCGCATACCGCCGCCGGTAATATTGACGGGCACCAACCCCGCCGTCCCATTGATGACCGGAGGCCCAGAGGCATTTTCGGGCAGCGGATATCCCATCAGGGTGAAACCCGCCGCGTTCACAAGCTGACCATCGCCATTCGGCACGAATGCGCCGGAACGGGTGAGAGCCAAACTCCCGTCAGAGCCGGAAACCACCATAAAACCCGCCCCCTTGATAGCCAAATCAAAAGGGGATGCCGTTCCAGTCAAAACGCCTTGCTTGGAAATTCCGTATCGAACACTCGTCTCGACGCCGCCAGAATTGTAAGACGTCGTTGTATCGTTCAGCAAAAGAGAAGAAAACTGGGTGCTGGCCCGCTTGTAGCCCGCCGTAGATACGTTGGCGATATTGTCGGCAATCGTACCCAATTTATTGGCCTGAGCAGCCATCCCAGACACGCCAGTGCGCATCAGCCCATAAACGCTCATTTGCATCCCCCAAAAAGCGCAGATCCAACGTGGGGCCAGCTTACGGCCGAACACCTTGCGTCAGCCTGTCGGAGCGAATCAGGCGACTGCACACGTTGCGGCCACGGCGCTGTCAGCTAGTTGACAGCCGCGACCTCAGCCGCGGCACACTCTGCCTCGGAGCGCACGCCGCCAACGAGGCGATAGCCGAGGTGGCGCTTGGAATCGATCGGGTCATAGCCCAGCCGACTGCGCAACCGGCGCCGCAGCTTGCTGATGTGGCTCTCGATCACATTCTCATCGATCTCCTGATCGAAGAGCCCGTAAACGGAGTTGAAAATCTGCGATTTCGTCACTCTGCGGGATTGATTCATCACGAGAAATTCGAGAATCCTCAGCTCGCGCCGCGGCAGCGACAACGGCTCATCACAAACCAGCGGATCGCGACCGTCGCGGAAAATCTGGATCGCTGAGGCGCCACTCACCGGCCGATCACGCTCAAGGCTGGCCCGACGCGAGATCGCCTCGATGCGGGCAAGAATTTCGCGCACATGACAGGGCTTCGAGATCACGTCATCGACGCCGATCGCGAACAATTCGAGCGTGCCGGCGAGCGTCTTGTGATCCTTCATTGCAATCACGGCAGCCGTCGAGCGCCGCTTGATCACGCGCGCCAAGACATCCGGCCGGCTGCATTGGCCGATGAGAAACGCGTTAATCGCGCCCAGATCTTCATTGGCCGCAGCTTCGACCCACCCCTCGAAATCGCCCCCTGAAAACCCGGCTGCCGGCACACCTTCACGGTCAAACGATGACCGGAATGCGTCCGTCACCAGATTACGATCGTCCACAATTACGATCATTTTTCGCTGCCCCCGGCGAATCAGTTTCATATGGTCGTTTAGTTATTAACGTGTATTAACAGTTTTACAATCAGGCAGCATATAGACCGCAGATTGCAGTGCCGAATGCGCAACGATTATCAATAGTGTGCACTATAAACTATAGAGTAACGCCAAGCGAAAATGACGCCGAAGCTGGCGATGAATGACGCCATTGCGCCCGACTTGCATTCAAATGAGAGGTTCGC
>CAZKZT010000033.1:2616-16776 GCA_964557265.1 uncultured Hyphomicrobium sp. | reverse complement strand
GGTTGAAGCCGCCGTTCATGTCGCCATAGAGCGTGGCGTAGCCGACCGACATCTCGCTCTTGTTGCCGGTCGTCAGCAGCATCGAGCCGTCCTTGTTGGAGATTGCCATCAGCGTCGTGCCGCGCGCACGGCTCTGGATGTTCTCCTCGGTGGTGTCGAGCGGTCGGTTGGCGAACACTGGCGCCAGCATGGCATAGAAACCATCGACGGCGGGCGCGATCGACACCGTATCGTAGCGCACGCCGAGGGCTTTCGCGCATTCCTCTGCATCCGTGAGGCTGTCGCCCGACGTGTAGCGATAGGGCAGCATCACCGTACGCACGCGATCGGGGCCGAGCGCGTCGGCGGCCATCGCCGCAACGAGCGCGCTGTCTATGCCCCCTGAGAGGCCGAGCACGACGCTTGGAAAACGGTTCTTGTCGACGTAGTCCCGCAGGCCAAGCACGGACGCGTGATAGCCGGCGGCGTCGCCTTCTTCCAGGACGGCCTTCTTGCCCGGCAGGCAGCGCCAGCCCCCGCTTTCGGTGCGCTCCCACTCGGTGAGGACCAAGGCCTCTTCCCAGTCGGGCATCTGGATGGCGAGGCTCGCATCGGCGTTGAGAACGAACGAGGCACCGTCGAACACGAGTTCGTCCTGACCGCCGATCTGATTGAGATAGGCCATCGGCAGCCCGGTCTCGGTGACGCGGCTCGCCGCGATGTTCAGGCGTTCGTCGCTCTTCTTCCAGTCGAACGGCGATCCGTTCGGCACGATGAGAATTTCTGCGCCGCACTCGGCGAGGCACTCGGTCACCTCGTCGGTCCAGATGTCCTCACAGATCGGCACGCCGAGCTTGACCCCGCGGAACAGGATCGGCCCAGGCAGCGGACCAGCATCGAACACGCGCTTCTCGTCGAACACGCCGTAGTTCGGCAGATCGACCTTGAAGCGGACGGCCGCGACCTTCCCTTCATCGAGGAGCGCAACCGCGTTGTAGACCTTGCCGTCCTCCGGCCAGACGCAGCCCACCAGCACGGCAGGACCGGGGCCGAGATCGCCCGCGAGTTTCTCGACCGTCGCGCGGCAGGCCGCGGCGAAGGCCGGCTTCCGCACCAGATCCTCCGGAGGGTAGCCGCTGATGAACAGCTCGGGTAGGACGATCAGGTCAGCACCCTGCCGCGCCGCATCGGTGCGCGCGCGCAGCAGCTTCTCGATGTTACCCGCGAGATCACCCAGGACGGGATTGAGCTGGGCGAGTGCAATTTTCAGGGGGCGCGAGGGTGTGTTCGACATGGCCGCAAAATAGAGCGGCTGGGGGGCAAGGTGCAACGCGTCTATTGGGCGCCCGCATCTGCCATGCGTCCGGGCCGTAGGCGTCGTCCTCCGAGGATGCGGGGCGGCGAGCAGCTACCACTTCTCCAGCATCGCCGCGCCGATGATCTGGCCGGCGTCGCCATGCTGGACGACGATGGCGCACGCATCGGCGCCCGATTGCTTGACCGCGTGATGCGCCAGCTTGATCGTCGCCGCCTGGCCGTTCCACATGCCGACAGGCATCCACTCACGCACGACGTTGTGGTAGACGCCCGTGCGGCCATTGTTCTCGCCGCGCTTGATCTTGACCTCGACCTTGCGCTGGATCAGCGCGAGCCAGATCGTCGCTTCGGTTGCTTTGGCGGGGTCGCGTGCGGCGTCGAGGTTAATGATCAGGTGGCCGTTCTTGCTCAAGACGCGGACGCCGACCCGTGTGTCCTCGATCTGAGGCGCGGTGACGCTGATGGCCTGATCGATGTCGGTGGCGTTCGAGCCGAGGGCATGGCGGAGGCCGTTTACGACGACCTGAGGCGTATACACCCGGCCATCACCGCGGGCTTTGGCGTAGGCCCGCTGGCGGGCGCTGAATTTGGGGCTCGCCAGCGTGTCCTTCCATCCGAGATAGTCCCAATAATCGACGGGGAACGTCAGGGCGACGAGTTCCGGGCGCTTGGCGTAGGTCTGAAGCAAGGCATCGGCGGTTGGGCAGGAAGAGCAGCCTTGGCTGGTGAACAACTCGACGACCGTGACGCTCTTGGCGGGTACGTCCGACACCTTGCCGGCGTTGGCCATCGGCACTGACCCGGCGAACGCGGCGGCGATGCTCGTCGCAGCAAAAACCAGGCAGGTCGACCAGTCAGAAAGCGCGCGCATGTTCTCTTTGGTCCGGTGAGGCGAACAGGGTCGAGCAATGCCGTTGACGCAGCCCGAACATCGATACTCGGCGATCTCCAGTCATTTTCAAGTCGTCGACTGAACATATCTCAATGATCGCCGGCGGCGCTCGCAACACAATGCTCCGCGCCGTCATTTCGACTTGTCTCGCCATGCTCAGGATATCGCTCTTTGCTCGTTCAAGTGCGAGTCACGAATGCTTTACGCAGAGGTGTCCCTGATCGCGGTTGCCGGCGCGTATTGGCGCACGTCAAAGCACAACGGCCCGCCGATCGGGCGGGCCGTGCGCTGTATCGGTGCACTGTTCATGCAGCGGGGCGGGGATCGCGGGCCCGGCCAAATCAGTTCGGCGTGACGCGCGGCTGCGGGGCGGCCGTGCTGGCCGTTACCGGACGCACAGTTTCCGCCTGCTTCTTCGGCGCCGGCGGGGTGCCGGCATTGTTGCGCGGCCGGCGCTGCTTCTGCTGTACGCGTCGCTTGGCACGATCGGCACGCGGGCGCGGCGCAGCTTGTGCGGAGTCGAACCACGGGAAAGTGAAGGCCGAGAAGGTGTTCCCGCTCGAGGAGGTGGACGGCTGCGCGGCCGGTGCGCTGCGCGATGCGACGGCGGGGCCGCCGAGATAGCTGGCCCAGGTCACGGTGACGCGTGTACCGGTCGGGACACGATCGTAGAGATCGATCACATCCTTGTTATACATGCGGATGCAGCCCTTCGAGACCGCTTGGCCGATCGACCACGGCGCGTCTGTGCCATGGATCCGGTACATGGTCGCACCGAGATACAGCGCGCGCGCACCCATCGGATTCATCGGGTGGCCGCCCGGTACATGCCGCGGCAACTTCGGATTCTCCCGGAGCATGGTTGCGGTCGGCGTCCACGGTGGGTCGACGCGCTTGGAGGATACCTGGAGAGTGCCCTGCCAACGGCTCTGGTCGCGCGGAATGGCGATCGGATAGCTGATCGCCTCGCCGGGCGCCGTCACGAGATAGAGCCGCCGATCGCCAAAGCTGGCGATGATCTGGCCCGGGCGATGTTGCATGCCGAAACGCACGATCTCTTTGCCGCTGCCGCCGATCTGCTGACTGCCGCCCCAAAGCCAGCTCAGGCCCTGCGCATGGGCGGCCGTCGGCGCCATCGGGCCAGCGGCGGCAAGCGCCAGGGCGGCGCCGGCAAGCATGTTGCGAGTGAGGGAGTGGCCGATCATTCTCATCTCCAGTCGTCGCTCTGGCGTTTTCGTGGCCGGTTCGTCAGCCGGTCTCTGTTCCGTGGTCGTCGTGCGCCGAGCGTGCATTCTGCCGGATGGCGCAAGGCGTCATGAAATCGGGCCGGCGGCTTCACACCAGCTTGCGTAGTCGCGGTTCGCGCGGAATCCCGTCACGCGCATGGTGCCCCGTTATGGTGAACAGACCGTTGACGAGGGTCTTGCGGCGCGAGCGACGCATTCATCCCATCACGCCAAGGGAGGCGTTGGCTCACCCTCCACGAACCGAATGTCAGATCACTTTGGCGACGGTCGGGAAGCGACGCAACCGCTCGCGGCGCGATCTGGTCATCACGAAGGCGAGATTGTGCATATTTGGAGGAAAGTGTGGGATTCGAGCCACGTAGCAGCTCGGACATTGGAATAAGTCGAGAAATGATCCGGTGTCTGATGGCCGTTGACGGGTTGTGGAAAATGCCTTGGATAAGAAGTGCACGGGCGGGCGGGCGCAGCTCTGCGATCTCTTTTTGTTCTGTTTTTTGTTGACGGATGGATCTGAAAATAATAGAACAAAAAAAGAACGAACGGCCACATGAGTAACGAATGGCTGGCGTCTGGATCAAGTCAGTTCCGAAGAGCGTTCCCGTGGACAAGACGGCCCCACCCCCCCTCTCTCTCCAGTCTTTGCCCACGCGGATCTTCGCGGTTCGTAGCGATGCGGACAGTAGTGCCAGTAGCAAGAGTATCAGTAAGCGTACGCGTTCCTTGTCCTCTGACGGCGGTGCGGTTGCCCCCTCATTCGCACCGCCGTCACCCCCTCCGCCCCCGCAGAGGCTCGATACCCCACCCCAGCGGGGGCGGCAGGGGGAGTTGGCTCGGCTGCGCGCCGAGCTCGTGGCTCTCGAACGACGCCAGCGGACATACAACCCCGCGGGGATTGAGGGTCGGGAAGACCCTGGTGCCATGGATCGGGCCATTGGATCTCATTGGACGCTTGGTGCTGCGGAGATCGATAGCTGGCTGCCAGATGGTCGGCTGGATATTGCCAGCCTGAGTGAGATCAAGCCTGAAACCTACGGCGCCAATCCAGCCGCTTTGTCCTTTGCTCTTCTGCTGGCCGCCCGTCGCCTGAGGGCTGATTGTGCCGGCTCTGCTCATCCAGGCCTGATGGTCTGGTGTTGGCCGACCAGGATCGCTCGCGAAACCGGTAGTCTTTATGGACCGGGTCTCGCGGCTCTCGGCATCGATCCGGCGCAGGTCCTGCTGGTCGAAAGCGCCACGCCAACCGAAACCCTTTGGGCGATGGAGGAGAGTCTCGGTTCGGGAGCGGCGGCAATCGTCATCGGCTGCCTCGATGGTGTCGCTTTGACGCCGGCCCGGCGGCTGGCCCTCGCGGCCCAGTCACAACGTACGCCTAGTCTTTTGGTGACGGCGGCACGTTCGGCGGTGGCACCGGCCACCTTCGCCCGCTGGCGCATCGCCGGGTGCCCAAGTGCGCCGCATCTCTACGATCCTGCGGCACCAGGCGCGCCGCGCTTTGCGATCACGCTCGAGCGCTGTCGCGGGACGGCCGTCGATACGGCTCAGCCATCCTCTATCGTGGAGTGGAACCATGACGCGCATCGTTTCGATATGGCTGCCGGCATGGCCGATCGAGCGTCTGCGGCGGCAGCGCGGGCGTGAGCATGTTCCGGTGGAGCGGGCCCTGGCTCTGGTGGGGAGCGGTGCGCACGGGCTCGAGATCACCGCTGTCAACGAGAAGGCTCGCGCCTTGTGCGTCCAGGTTGGGGCTACTCTCGCCGACACGCGCGCGGCATTGCCGGCGCTGATGACACTGCCGGCGGATCAGGAGAGGGACCGGCAGGATCTTCTCTCTCTGGCGCGCTGGTGCGGACGCTATGGTCCTGCCAGACACGTGGACGGTGAGGATGGACTGTGGATCGATATCACTGGCGTCGCTCACCTGTTTGCGGGCGCCGCGATGCGTGGTGCGAGGAGATCCGGCGGTAAGAAGCATACCCACAAGTCTATTGTCTGTGAGACCGATGAAGCCGATGCGGTAGGCGAGCGCGCGCTCCTCGCCGATATCGTGACGCGTCTCTCCCGTTTCGGTCTCACTGCGCGGATTGGGCTTGCGGATTCGTTTGGCGCGGCTCATGCGGTTGCGCGTTTCGCGACGACGGCAATGGCTCCGTTTGTCATTGTGCCGCCAGGGCAGGCGGATCGTGCGCTCATTCCCCTTCCGGTGGCCGCCTTGCGTCTCGAGGCTGGTACGGTCCAGCTGCTCGGGCGGCTTGGTCTCAGAAGCATCGGCCAGCTCTACGATATTCCGCGCGCCGCGCTCGAGCGCCGCTTCCGCACCCTGCGTCGCAAGGAACGACAAAGCGAGATGCTTGCGGGCGCGGTGTTGCGGCGTCTCGATCAGGCGCTCGGCCGGCACGCTGAGCCGCGCGCGTCACTCATGGAAGCACCCGATTTCGCAGCACGTCTGCCATTCTCGGATCCGCTCATCACCGCATCTGGCGTCGAGACGGCGCTCGACTGGCTATGCCGCGATCTCGTGCGTTCGCTTGAGCAGGCGAGTGTCGGCGGTCGCCGTTTTCGCCTTACGCTTTATCGGACTGATGGCTCGTTGAGCGAGATGGTGGTCGGCACGAGTGCGCCCTGTCGGGACGACGCGCATATCCGGCGTTTGTTGACTGAGAAGCTTGCGGGTTTCGATGCTGGTTTTGGCATAGATCTGATGACGCTCGATATGACCGGTGTCACGCAACTGGATGCCCATCAGCAGCGGCTCGATGCCAGGGTGAGCAATGAGCGCGCGCAGATGGCTGTCGATCGTCTGGTCGACCGTTTGGCGAGCCGCCTTGGAACGGAACGCGTCTTCCGGCTCATGCCTCGCGCCCGCCATATGCCAGAGGCGGCGCAGGTGCGGCTCCCGGCTCTCATGGCCCCGTCGCGTCCACCTCTCATGAAACCCCAACGGCCGCTGCTTGGGGTAGCTTTGGCTGCGCCCACGATCATGCCAGCTGTTGCAACGTCTGCACCGCTCTTCAATGGTTGTCGCCAACGGCCGCCATTCCTGCTCGATCCGCCCGAGCCGATTGCCGTTCTCGCTGCCGTTCCTGAGGGTGCGCCGATGCTCGTGACTTGGCGTCGGGTACGTCGACGGATCGTGCGCGCCGAAGGACCGGAACGGATTGCGCCGGCATGGTGGGATCATCTTTCCCCCTCGACCTCGCGGTCGGTCATTCCGGCGTGGGCTCGCGATTATTACCTGATCGAGGAGGCAGACGGCGCGCGTTATTGGGTTTTTCGCGCTGGTCTCTATGGGGAGACGAAGGAGGAAGCGGACGAGATATTGGCTGATACGCACGCGTATGTGCCGCGTTGGTTCATGCATGGTGTCCTGCCATGAAGCCGCACGCGACATCCTTATCGCACATGTCGCGCGGCCCGGCTGTCCCACCCGCTTATGCCGAGTTGCAAACGACGACCAACTTCTCGTTTCTTCGTGGCGGCTCGCATCCACATGAATTGGTCGCGCAAGCGAAGAGCCTTGGTCTCACCGCACTGGCGGTTACGGATCGGAATACGCTCGCGGGCGTAGTGCGTGCGCATACGGCAGCTAAACAAGCAGGGATCAGGTTTATTGTCGGTGTCCGGCTCGATCTCACGGATGCGCCTAGTTTGCTATGCTTGCCGACCGATCGCGAGGCTTATGGCCGGCTCTGTCGCCTTCTTTCTCTCGGTCAGTTGCGAGCAGGCAAGGGGCAATGCCAGCTCGCGCTCGCTGATGTGGCAGCAGCAGCATCCGGCCAGGTTTTCATCGCACTTCCGCCTGATGGCTGGAACTGGAGGCAGACGTCTGCACAAGTCAACCTGACATCCACACTGCGGCGCTTCAAATCAGCACTCAGCGCAGCGACGCTTTATCTTGCCGCCTCGCATGCCTATCGCGGTGATGATCGCGCATATATCGCTGCACTCGATACGCTTGGTCGGCAGTGCGGCGTGCCAATCGTTGCTACGGGTGACGTACTTTATCACACGCCGCACCGCCGTCCGCTTCAGGATGTGCTGACCTGCATCCGAGAGGGGGTGCGCATCGCCGATGCAGGGTTGCGGCTGGCCCCGAATGCCGAGCGTCATCTCAAGTCGCCGCGCGAGATGGCACGCCTTTTCACGGGTCATGAAGCAGCACTTGCCCGCACGATCGACATCGCCAACGCTTGCACGTTCGATCTTGAAGGACTCAGCAATGAGTATCCCAACGAACCGGTACCACCCGGAAAGACACCACATGAGCACCTCGTCGCCCTTGTCGAGGAAGGCGCGGGCCGGGTATTCCCCGATGGGGTGCCGGATGAAATTCGCCGCAAACTCGATCGTGAGCTGGCGCTGATCGCGGATCTCAAGTACGCGCCTTACTTCCTGACCGTGCACGACATCGTAAGCTTCGCGCGCGGAGAAGGGATCCTCTGTCAGGGGCGCGGTTCGGCGGCAAATTCGATCGTCTGCTACTGTCTCGGCATCACTGCGGTCAATCCGACAGAGGTGGACCTGCTGTTCGAGCGCTTCATAAGTGCCGACCGTAGAGAGCCACCGGATATCGACGTCGATTTCGAGCACCATCGGCGTGAGGAGGTGATCCAACACGTCTATTGCCGCTATGGCCGTGAACGCGCTGGACTGGCTGCCACCGTCATCAGCTATCGCTCGCGCTCTGCCGTGCGCGAGGTCGGCAAGGCAATGGGGCTCACCGAGGATGTGGTTGCGGCACTGGCCGGCATGATCTGGGGCATTCGCTCCAACGGCGCACTGCCGGAGAAACGAGTGCGCGAGGCTGGCCTCGATCCGGAGGATCCTCTCCTGCGGCGCGTGCTGGCATTGACCGAGGAGTTGATCGGATTTCCTCGACATCTTTCCCAGCACGTCGGCGGCTTCGTTCTGACGCGTAAGCCTCTCGTAGAAACCGTGCCGATCGGCAATGCCGCCATGGCGGATCGCACTTTTATCGAGTGGGACAAAGATGATCTAGCCGC
Organism: uncultured Hyphomicrobium sp.; assembly: GCA_964557265.1. Lineage (GTDB taxonomy): Bacteria > Pseudomonadota > Alphaproteobacteria > Rhizobiales > Hyphomicrobiaceae. Next base: position 8,341 of record CAZKZT010000033.1, on the reverse strand, counting down.
CGTCGGACTCATGAAGGTCGATGTGCTGGGGCTCGGAATGCTCACCTGCATCCGTCGCGCATTCGATCTGATTGCCACACATGAGGGCAAGCATCTGACGCTCGCGACGACACCGCGCGACGACGAAGAAACTTACGGGATGCTATGCCGGGCGGAATCGATCGGTGTCTTCCAGGTCGAGAGCCGGGCACAGATGAACATGCTGCCGCGGCTCAAGCCGCGCTGTTTCTATGATCTTGTCATCGAGGTTGCGATCGTGCGCCCCGGCCCCATCCAAGGCGACATGGTCCATCCCTATCTGCGTCGCCGTGACGGTATCGAGAAGGTCGAGTTTCCGGCGCCGAAGGACGGCTCGCCCCATGAACTCGAGAGCATTCTTGGCAAGACGAAGGGCGTGCCGCTGTTCCAGGAGCAGGCGATGCGTATCGCCATGATCGCTGCGCAGTTTACGGACGCGGAGGTCAATGAGCTGAGAAAGGCGATGGCCACCTTCCGTCGCCGCGGGACGATCGGCCTGCTCGAGGAGAAGATGGTCTCGAAGATGGTCGAGCGGGGTTATGCGCGCGAGTTTGCCGAACGCTGCTTCAATCAGATCAAAGGGTTCGGCGAGTACGGTTTTCCGGAAAGCCATGCTGCGAGTTTCGCCCTCCTCGTCTACGTTTCCGCCTGGCTCAAGCGACATCATCCGGCGGCCTTCTGCGCTGCGTTGCTCAACTCCCAGCCGATGGGGTTCTACGCACCGGCCCAACTCGTCCGTGACGCGCGCGAAAACGGCGTCGAGGCGCGCGACGTCGACATCAATTGCTCGAACTGGGATTGCACGCTCGAAGCGAATAGTGGCAGACCGGCTTTGCGGCTCGGTTTCCGCCAGGTCGACGGTATGGCTGAGAAGGAAGCGGATCGGCTGGTAGCGGCACGCGCTGCCGCACCGTTTGCCGATGTGCACGATTTGTGGATGCGAGGCGGTGTTCGTATCGAGACGATCGAGCGGCTCGCAGCAGCCGATGCATTCCGTTCTCTCGGGCTCGACCGTCGACAAGCGTTGTGGGAGGTGAAAGCGCTTGGCGCCGCCACGCCGTTACCGCTGTTCGCCTGGGGCAAGACGCGTGAATCGGGAGCTGAGCCTGCGATCACCTTGCCGCAGATGCCGCTCTCGCAGCATGTCGTCAATGATTATCAGACGCTGCGACTTTCACTCAAGGCGCATCCAATGGCATTCCTGCGGACGGGCCTTGCGCGCCGGCGCATATTTGCGTGCGACGAGCTGCGCGTAACCAGACACGGGCAATGGGTTTCGGTCGCAGGTGTCATCCTTGTCCGCCAGCAGCCGGGTACTGCCAAGGGGGTTGTTTTCATGACGATCGAGGATGAAACCGGGATTGCGAATATCGTCGTTTGGAAGAAAACGATGGAGCGCTTTCGCCGTGTCGTTATGGCCTCCCGCCTCATCGTGGTGCACGGCCGCATCCAGCGGAAAGATGACATCATTCATGTCGTCTCATCCCGTCTCGAAGATAAGACTGAATGGCTTTCCCTTCTCAGCGAACAAGGGCAAGCTGATATGCCCATGGCCCGTGCGGATGAGGTTCTCCGCCCTGGTCCAGTTGCCGCGCGCGGGCCAGATCCTCCTCGCCGCGCAGGCCATCCACGCAACGAGCGCATCCTGCCGAAGTCTCGCGATTTTCATTGACCACTTCCGGCATCACCGCGAGCGTGCAACCCTGCGATCTCCGAGATCGCCCCTCGAGCAGAGGCCATCCCCGCTATGGCGCAATGTCAATCCGCCATTCGCCGCGTCGCCACGGCTGTGGTCCTGGCCGTTGCTGCGGCTTCGTTCCCGATATCGGCCTCGCACGCCCAGCGACCGACGTCGTCCGGCCCCACACGTAGCGCGCCCGAAGCCACGTCGGGTCATGCGTCGCGTGCTCTCGCCGTCTCTCGCCGCTATATGATCTCTGCCGCCAATATCTACGCGAGCGAAGCTGGTCGCCAGATCTTGCGCGAAGGCGGCAGTGCTGTCGATGCGGCCATAGCCGCGCAGCTCGTACTCAATCTCGTCGAACCACAATCATCCGGGATTGGTGGCGGTGCCTTCTTGCTTCACTGGGATGCGGCGAGCCGGAAGCTCAACGCTTACGACGGTCGCGAGGTCGCGCCAGCCGCCGCTGGAGCGGACCGCTTTCTCGGCGCGGACGGTAAGCTGATCGCCTTCTCGGCGGCAATCGCTTCAAGTGCCTCCGTCGGTGTTCCCGGTACGCTGGCGATGCTGGAGCTCGCCCATCGTCGCCATGGGCGTCTCGCGTGGGGGCGGCTCTTCGCGCCAGCCATTGCCCTGGCGCGTGATGGCTTCGAGGTATCATCGCGGCTCGCGCTGCTGCTCGACTGGATGCGTGCCGACGCATTCCCGGACGCGGCTCGCACGTACTTTTTCGATGCGGGAGGCAAACCGTGGCCGCCGGGACATCGGCTCCGTAATCCGGAATTTGCTTCGACGCTCGAAATCCTCGCAGCTCAGGGTGCGAAGGCGCTCTACGCTGGCCCTCTTGCGGAGCGCATCGTCGCCGGAGCTGCGGCAGGTCCGGCTCCGGCAAGTGATTTGACTGTCGCGGACCTCGCCGGCTATCAGCCGCGCGAGCGCGATCCTGTCTGCGTTCCTTATCGCGGCCATAGCGTTTGCGGCATGGGGCCGCCGTCGTCCGGTGCGCATACCGTCGGGCAAACGCTGCGGCTGATCGAGGCATTCGATCTCGGAAAAGGGCCGGCGGCTGCACTCAATGCGCGCGCGCTGCACATCATCGCAGAGGCGCAGCGGCTCGCCTACGCCGATCGCAACCGCTTTATCGCCGATCCTGATTTCGTGCGTATTCCGTCAGGACTTCTCGACGAGGCGTATCTTGCCGGCCGCCGCGCGTTGATCAGCTTGCCACGCGCCGCCGAGCGGGTCACGTCTGGCGACCCGGATCGCAAGGCGGCACTTCCTGGTGACGATGCGACGATCGAGGCCGCCGGCACCAGCCATCTGTCGATCATCGATGGTGCTGGCAATGCGGTGTCGATGACGACGACGATCGAGGCGGCATTCGGTTCGCGGCTCTGGGCGGCGGGCTTCCTGCTGAACAATCAGCTCACCGACTTCTCGTTTCGTGGGGTTGATGCGCAGGGGCGTCCGGTCGCCAATCGCATCGAGGGTGGCAAACGCCCACGGAGTTCGATGGCGCCCACCATCGTCTTCGACGCCAACGGCGACGTGAAGGCCGTCCTGGGATCACCCGGAGGCAGCCGGATTATCCTCTATGTGCTGAAGTCTCTGGTTGCCCTGATCGATTGGGAGCTGGACGCGCAATCCGCAGCGTCGCTCGCGAATTTCGGCAGTCGGGGCGGTGCTCTCGAGCTCGAACCTTTCGCCGCGGCAGGAGATCGGGCGCTTTGGCGGCCGTGGAACTGGCCAACGACACTATGGCCAGCTTTGCGATTGAAGCCGCTCGGCCATCGCATCGTCTTCGACGAGATGACGTCCGGGACGCACATCATTGTGCGCCGCGGTTCCGACCGTCTCGAAGGCGGTGCAGATCCGCGGCGCGAAGGTGTGGCTCTCGGCGATTGAGCTGCGTCAGGCCTTCATCTTCGGGTCGAGCCAATCGCGCAGCGCGTCGCCGAAAAGGTTGAAGCCGAACACGGCGAGCGTGATGGCAAGACCCGGGAAGATCGCGACCCAGGGCGCACTCTCGGCATACTCCTGCGCGCCACCGCGCAGCATCAGTCCCCAGGCAGGAACCGGCTCCTGCACGCCGAGGCCGAGATAGGACAGCGACGCCTCGATCAGGATCGCCTGGCCGACCTGCGCAGTCAGGATGATCAGGAATGGCGCCATTACGTTCGGAATCATGTGCCGGAACACGATCCGCATGTGGCCGAAGCCGTTCGCGCGCGCGGCGTCGATGTAAGGCATCTCGCGGATTGCGAGCGCGCTGGCGCGGACGATGCGTGCAGCGCGCGGGATGACCGGTATCGTGATCGCGAGAATGACGTTGAACACGCCGGTGCCGAAGATTGCGACAACGGCGAGCGCGAGGATGATCAGCGGGAACGCCATGAAGACGTCCATGATACGCTGGAACAAAAGGTCGAAGCGGCCGCCAAAGTAGGCCGAGGAGACGCCCAGAACGAGGCCGATGAAGCAGCCGGCAAACGATGACACGAAGCCGACCAGCAACGCGGTGCGTGCACCGTAGATGATGCGCGAGAGAAGATCGCGGCCGAACTGATCCGTGCCGAGCCAGTGCTCACTGTCCGGCGCCGCCAGCATCGCGCCGAAATCGTTGTCGGTGGGGTCGTAGCTGGTCAGGAACGGCGCGAAGACCGCCATCACGCACATTGTTACGACGATCAACCCGCCGAATGCGCCGAGCGGATTGGCACGACAGAATTCAGCGAGCGACTGCATCAACGTCGGTTTGGGTCGAATGTTGTCGACGGCAGTTCCGGGAGGGACAATCTCGATAGCCATTATTTTCCCTCCTCAGCGGCCGTAGCGGATGCGCGGATCGAGCCACGCATAGATGATATCGACCACGAAGTTCGTGAACGCGAAGATTGCGACCACCATCATCACGAGGATCTGGGTCATCTGATAATCGTGATTGAGCACGGATTCGACGAACAGCTTGCCGAGACCGTTGAGGTTGAAAACCTGCTCGGTCACAACGAGGCCGCCCATGAGGAACGCGAATTCGATGCCGACAATCGTCACCACCGGCAGCAGCGCGTTGCGCAGCGCGTGCCGGTTGATGACGAGCTTCTCGTACAGTCCTTTGGCGCGGGCCGTGCGGACGTAGTCCTCGCGCAGAACTTCGAGCAGCGCCGATCGCGTCATGCGCGTAGCCACTGCCGAATAGCGATAGCCGGTGGCCAGCGCCGGCCAGATCAGCATGGAAAGATTGTACCAGGGATCCTGCCATATCGGGACGTAGCGTATCGGCGGCATCCATGGGACGCCGAACCACGCTTTGCTCGTCACGAGAATACCCAGGATGATCAGGATGCCGAGCCAGAACGACGGCATCGCGATTCCCGCGATGGTGAAGGTGCGCACAAAATAATCGACCCAGGTGTTCTGCTTGACCGCCGCAAGCGTGCCGAGCGGTATTGCGATCAGGACCGCCGTCAGCGTTGCCATGATGGCAACCTGGAGCGAGAGCTGAAAGCGCAGGCCGATTTCTTCGGTGATGGGACGGTTGGTCCACATGGAGTTGCCGAAATCCAGCGTCACGAGGCCTTTGATGAAGACCCAGAACTGCATCCATTTCGGTTGATCGAGGCCAAGCTCGATCCGGCAATTGTTGAGAACGTCCGGAGCTACGGAACCGCCGCCTGCTGCCAAACGCAGATAGCAGATGTCTCCGGGGATCGTCCGCATGAGCAGAAAAATGAGCACCGCTGCTCCGAACAGCGTCGGAATCATCAGCAGCAGGCGCTTGATAACGTAGCTCAGCATCTCGGCCCTCGGTCGCCTGGTGGGTCAGGTAGAGAAGGGCCACGGCGGATGCCGTGGCCCAGTTCGTGACGTGCTAGATCAAGTCGATCACTTATCGAGCCAGACGGTGTCGAGCTGATTGTTGATGTAGTGGCTCGAGCTGATCGTCCATCCCTTCATGTAGGAGCGATGGGGGATGATGCGGTACCACCACAGCGAGATCGAGTTGTGGGCTTCCTCGTTGAGGACGAT
>CAZKZT010000033.1:0-2606 GCA_964557265.1 uncultured Hyphomicrobium sp. | reverse complement strand
GGACGATGTTCTCGAACTCACGCATGATCTTGCGCTGCTCGGCGACATCGGCAGTCTGATTCATCTTTGCGTGAAGCGCCTCGAGCTTCGGATTCTTGTAGCGACCGTACTGGTCGCCGGCGACGACGCCGAGGAACTTACTGGTGTCAGAAAGCGGGTTCACCACCGACTGGCAGTTGAAGTCCAGGGCCACGTCGAAGTTGCCGGAGCGGAGCTGGGCATAGAATGGGCCCGTTGCCTCGGCTTTCTGGGTGACCTCGACGCCGATCTGCTTCCACTGATCGATCAGCCAGGTGCCGACGATCGTGTACGGCTGGTCGACCGCGCGGTTGGCGAGGGTGAACTTCAGGTTCTCATGACCGGCTTCCTTGAGCAGCCGGCGCGCCTCTTCACGCGACTTCTTGATGTCGGGCCAGTAGCCCGCCATCTTCTGCAGCTCCTCCTTGGTCGCGGCCAGCGGATGGTTCGGGAAGACGACGCCGCCAACCGTCTTGACGATGGCGATCTTGGCCAGGTTCGGAGCGCCACCCCAGCGGTCGACCGCAAGTGTCAGCGCACGACGGACGCGAGCATCGTCGAAGGGCTTGCGCTCGTGGTTCGGCGACGTGATGAGCACGCAGTTCCAGTCGCTCTCCTGGACGGTGATGTCCTTGCCGAGTGCAGCGACGAGATCGTCACGGCTCTTGGGCGGGAAGCCGCGGAACTCGACAGCAGCCTGGTCACCGCGAATGGCCTGGACGCGGAGCGTCTGGGTTTTCGCGAAGATGGCCTCGAAGCCGTCGAGGTAGGGCTGACCCTTGTGGTGGTAGTTCTCGTAGCGCTTGCCGGTGATGCGCGCGCCGGCCTCTCTGATGTCGAACACGAACGGGCCGGAACCCATCACGTTCTTCTCGTACCAGCGGGGATCGGCGTCCAGTTTCGCTTTCGAGTAGATGAAATGGAACGGTGCCGCGAGCGCCGGAATGAAAGCGCCGGAGGGATGCTTCAGCTTGAAGACGATTGTCTCCGCGTCTGGAGCCGTCACGCTCTCGACCATCGAAAACTGCGCTTTGCGCGCGCTCGAGATCCCTTCCGTCGGGAAGATGATCCGCTGGAACGTGGCCAGCACGTCCGCCGATGTGAGCGGCGATCCGTCGTGGAACTTCAGGCCGGAGCGGATCTTGAAGGTGTACTGCTTGCCGTCATCGGTGGCGGACGGCATCGTGGTGCAGATATCGCATTCGAACTTCGCCGGATTGTCCGGATCCTGCGGGTTCGGCCGGATCAGCACGCTATAGAACGGCGCGATCGGATGGATGAGCGCGAATGTCGTTTCGCGATGGCCATCGAAGCTCGGCGGTTCGTCAGGCACGACGAATTTGAGCACGCCACCACGCTTCGGCGTCTGCGCTTCGGCGATGCCGATTGCCCCGCCAAGGGCAAACGCCGCCGCCAGCGGTATTGCGAGAATGCTACTCTTGAACTTCATTGCCAGTCCTCCTCGGTCGGCCCTTGAACGGGTCTTCCCTTCCTCCTCACGCCCATCTTCAACGCCGGTTTTGCTTTCGCCGGTCGTTTCAAATGGACGGCCTACACCGTGCTGCGGGCGGCCAGACGGCCGATTTGAATGCCCGCCACCCGGGGATCGCCCTGTGGTCGCATTTTATTGCTGACGGATGATGCGAGCTGCCGCCCGATGTGGGTGCGCTCAGCATGGTTGGCGCTCGCGGTATCGCGCACGCCAATAGGCCTCGAGCAGCGTTCCGCGCTCGCGCCAATGGTTACACGCCTGCCGGTATTAATCCTGAAGCGGTCCGAGTGGTGTGCACCGCTCTGAGCCCTGGCGGCAACAACAGCCGCAGCAATCTGCAATTCTAACCTCCCATAATCCCCGGCCACTCGTTGAGATGGCGACCGTTTGCGGATTTACCTGTGCGGTATACGCGGCTGTACATTGATGCCTTTTCGCAGTCAACGCAAGCTGTTGTCCAGACAATCACTCACATGGTGTAGAAGCGGGCCCGGCGACCCGCCTGGTTCCGGGCCGTTCTCCGATGGAGCGTATACGGCAAGAGCGGCGGCGGTGATGGCCGCCGCCGCTCTTCCCCAAAGGCAACGAAGCGTATTTGTGACCGGGTCGCCGGTCGCGTTCAAAACAGTCCTTCGATTTGTCCGGCGTCATTGAAGCGGATGAATTCCGCGGACGGCGCCTTGGGCAGGCCCGGCATCGTCATGATCTCACCGCAGATGGCGACGACGAAGCCGGCGCCCGCCGAAAGCCGTACCTCGCGAATCGGGACGACGTGATCGGTCGGCGCGCCGCGCTGGTTGGGATCGGTCGTGAAGGAGTATTGAGTCTTGGCCATGCAGATCGGGAGATTGCCGTAGCCCATGTCCTCCCACGCCTTGAGCTGATCGCGGACACTCTTCTCTGCTGACACGCTGCTTGCGCGGTAGATCTTCTTGGCGATCGTCTCGATCTTCTGGAACAGGCCCTGCTCGTCCGGATAGAGCGGAGCGAACTTCGACGTTCCACCATCGGCCAGCTCGACAATCCGGCGCGCCATTGCTTCGATGCCCTTCGAGCCCTGCGCCCAGTGCTTGCAGAGGAATGCCTCCGAGCCCTG
>CAZKZT010000032.1:0-16930 GCA_964557265.1 uncultured Hyphomicrobium sp. | reverse complement strand
TGATCATAGCTCAACAATCTCGCCACGCCCAGATTCCTGAGCCACACGCGGGCGCGCAACCTGCGCGTCGATCTCGAAGTTATCACGATCGTGACCATCCGGACGGTGCGTGCCGGGGATCGCGTCGTTGAATTCGAGCACGCACTATCGTACGTGTCGCTGAGCAAGTCTGGGAGGAAGGAGCACAGAGCGGAATGGTATCGACGTTGACGGCGGGGCCGCCGAGGAGGCTCTTGCTCGCAACCGATCTCAGTGCCCGGTCCGATCGCGCGCTCGATCGGGCTTCTCTGCTCGCCAGCCAATGGAACGCTGCGCTGACGATCGTCCATGCGCTGGAGGACCAGCCGGGCGATGATGCGGACCTGTCGGCGTATCGCCGCCGGGATGCCGGAGCGGAGGCGCGGGCGCGGAAGGAAATTCTCGAGGCGAACCCGGCGGCGCGCGTGATCATCGAGAAGGGGGACCCGAGCGAGGTCATTCTCCGCGTCGCCGCTGCAGAAGGGTGCGATCTCATCGTCATCGGCGTTGCGCGGCACGAACTGCTCGGTCGTGTGTTTCTCGGGCGTACCGTCGACAGCCTCGTCAGGCGCGCGCAGGTTCCGGTACTCGTGGTGCGCCAGCGGGCGCGTCGGCCCTACGAATCGATTGTCGTCGCCTCCGATCTCTCCGAGCTTTCCGGCCAGGCACTGGGGACAGCGCAATCGTATTTTGCAACGACGCCGATGACACTCTTTCATGCCTACCGTCCCCCGATGTCCGGGCTCGTGAGTGATCCGGAAGCGTACCGCCGGGAGTTCAGGGACAGGGTCTCGCAGGAAGCGCAGGCGTTCCTGTCGTCGCGTGATGGTCTCGCACCAGCGGTGAGCCGGCCAAAGGTCGTGCTCGAATTGGGCGATCCGGCGCAAGCGCTGCGCGACTATGTCGATAACGCCGCGGTCGATCTCGTCGTAGCCGGTACGCACGGCCGAAACCTTCTCGTGGAGGCCTTGATCGGCAGCGTTGCCAAGGATCTGATGACGACACTGCCCTGCGACACGCTTCTGGTGCGTTCTGCTTCTGCATCGGTGACCGGCAACGTGCCGGACACTAAACCGTAACTTCGTTCTGGAGGCCGGATATGGCGGAAGCCATCAATCTAGCGACACTTCTCCGAGACGACGACGTGCTGCTTGATACGTCTGTCGAGACCAAAACGGCGCTTCTCGAAGCTGCGGCGACGCATCTGGGTCAGACGGCGGGCGTCGACAGCGCCGCCATCCTTGCGGCCCTGGTGAATCGCGAGGCGCTGGGCTCCACGGCCATCAGCCAAGGCGTCGCGGTGCCACACGCGGGCGTGGAGGGGCTCACCACTCCAGCCGGCGTCGTCTATCGCCTTGCCCGTCCGATTGCGTTCGAGGCGTCGGACAACAAGCCCGTCGATCTCGTGTTCGTGCTGGTTTGGCCGAGCGAGAAGCGCAGCGGCTTGCTGGCGACGCTCGGAGGTCTTTGCCGGTCGCTGCGCACGGAAGCGGTGCTGCGGGAACTGCGCGAGGCAACAACGAGCACGGAAGTTCGCAAGATCCTCGATGAACGCGTCAGTTCACCTCCGGCGCCGTAGCGGATGTCGTTTGCGGTTTCGTCGATCGCAGCGCTAAAGTTGGTAAAAGTGTAGCGCATGCGCCGGCGGCATCTTGCTGTACGATCGCTGCCAAGGAGGTGTTGCCATTAGATACGAAAGGTTGCCCGGCGCGCATGTCGACTGACGTCGTACTTCTTACCGCCCTCGTTGTGTTGCCGTTCGCCGGCAGTCTCGTGGCCGCTTTCCTTCCAACGAATGCCCGCAATGCCGCGGCATGGTTGGCTGGCGTTGTCGCGCTTGTGCAACTTGGGATCGTTGTCTACTTCTACGGCGCAGTCGCGCGGGGCGACGTGCCGCGCGCGGAGTTCGAATGGCTGCCCCAACTGGGGCTGAACTTCATTCTCCGGCTTGACGGCTTCGCCTGGAGCTTCGCCAGCCTCGTCAGCGTCATCGGCCTCCTCGTTATTCTCTACGCGCGGTACTACATGTCGCCGGAAGATCCGGTGCCGCGCTTCTTCTCCTTTCTGCTCGGGTTCATGGGCGCGATGCTCGGCATCGTCGTGTCGGGCAACCTGCTGCAGATCGTCTTCTTCTGGGAACTCACGAGCCTCTACTCGTTCCTTCTCATATCCTACTGGCACCAGAATCAGAGCGCGCGAGACGGAGCCCGGATCACGTTGACCGTGACCGCGGCGGGCGGACTTTGCCTGCTGGCCGGCATGATGTTTCTCGGACAGATCGCGGGGAGCTACGACCTCGATGTCGTGCTGCGGGCGGGGCCGAGCGTCACCGCCCATGCACTCTACCTGCCGACGCTTCTGCTGATCGCCGTCGGCGTTCTGACGAAGAGTGCGCAGTTTCCGTTCCATTTCTGGCTTCCCCGCGCGATGGCGGCGCCGACGCCGGTTTCGGCGTTTCTCCACTCCGCGACCATGGTCAAAGCAGGCGTGTTCCTGCTGGCCCGTCTGTGGCCGGTCATGGCGGGACACGAATACTGGTTCTGGGTTTTCGTGCCGTTGGGCGCGGCGACGCTGCTGATCGGCGCCTTTCTTGCGCTGTTCCAGCAGGACCTCAAAGGCCTGCTTGCCTACTCCACGATCAGCCATCTCGGTTTGATCACGCTGCTGCTCGGGCTCGGCAGTCCGCTCGCCGCCGTCGCCGCGGTCTTCCACATCATGAACCACGCAACCTTCAAGGCGTCGCTGTTCATGGCCGCGGGGATCATCGACCATGAGGCTGGAACGCGCGATATCCGTCGATTGGGCGGTCTCTTTCGCGTGATGCCGATCACCGCAGTTCTGGCGATGGTGGCGGCCGCCGCGATGGCTGGCGTGCCGTTGCTGAATGGCTTTCTGTCGAAGGAAATGTTCTTTGCGGAGACGGTGGAGTTCCACGTCAGTTCAGCGCTCGACGATGCTCTTCCTTATCTCGCCACGCTCGCAAGCGTCTTCAGCGTGGCGTACTCGCTCCGCCTGATACATCAGGTGTTCTTCGGTCCCCAAGCGACAGACCTGCCGAAGGCGCCGCACGATCCTGTCCTGTGGATGCTGCTGCCGATCGCCTTCCTCGTGCTGACATGCATTCTGGTCGGCATCTTACCCGAGGCAACGGTCGGCAAATTTCTCCATATCGCTGTGCGGGCGGTTCTTGGCGAGGCGACCCCTGAATACAGCCTCGCGGTATGGCATGGATTCACGCCGGCCTTGTGGATGAGCCTCGTCGCGCTCGCGGGCGGTGTCGTTCTCTATGCGGCCATGCTGAAATACCTGTCGGGAGACGTCGAGGGCGCGCCGATCCTGCGGCACCTCAAGGGGCAGCGCCTCTTCGAGCGCGCGGTGACCTTCGTGTCGTGGCGTGGTGCGAAGCGGTTGTTCCAGTCGCTGGGCACGACGCGTCTGCAGCCGCAGTTGCTCCTCCTCCTCTGCGTCACGCTCCTCGCCGGTATCTGGCCGCTGCATAAAGGCCTCATCGAGATCAATTGGCCCAAGCTGCACGAGATCGATACGACCTTTCTGCTCGTGTGGATCGTCGGATGCTTTTGCGCCTTGGGCGCGGCGCAGCAGGCGAAGTTCCACCGTCTGGCGGCTGTGATCCTGATGGGCGGCGCCGGGCTGTCGACGTGCGTGACATTCGCCTGGGCGTCGGCGCCGGATCTGGCGATGACGCAGTTGCTGGTGGAGATCGTGACGACGGTGCTGCTGCTGCTGGGCCTCAGATGGCTTCCGAAGCGGGATGAACAAGCCAGCGGGATGGGGATCGCGCGTGCGCGGCGTATCCGCGATCTCGTCATTGCGATTGCAGGCGGTGCCGGTCTGGCAGCGCTTGCTTATGCCGTGATGAGCCGGCCGCAGAGCTATTCGATCTCGGCCAACTTCCTGGAGAAAGCCTACACGGAAGGCGGCGGGCGGAATGTCGTCAACGTCATCCTCGTCGACTTTCGCGGCTTTGACACGCTCGGTGAGATCACGGTGCTCGGCATCGTTGCGATCACGGTGTATGCGCTGCTTCGCCGTTTCCGTCCGGCGCGCGACAGCATCGCCATGCCAGATCAGAAGCGGTTCCAGGAGAGCTATGATGCCGAGCATGGCGTGGTGGGCAAGGAGCCGATCGACGCTCACTACATGATCGTTCCCGGCGTCATCATGCGGCTGCTGTTCCCGGTCGTGTCGATGATGGCGGTGTTCCTGTTCCTGCGCGGGCATGATCTGCCGGGCGGCGGGTTCGTTGCCGGCCTCACGTTCGCGATCGCCTTCATCCTTCAGTACATCGCCGGCGGTGCGCGCTGGGTCGAAGCGCGGTTGACCGTTCTCCCCGTGCGCTGGATCGGGTTCGGGCTTCTGGCGGCGGGCGGAACCGGCCTCGGCGCGGCGTTCTTCGGGCGTCCGTTCCTCACCTCGTCGTTCCAATACATGGACATCCCCGTGCTTGGCCGCGTGCCGATTGCATCGGCGCTGCTCTTCGACCTCGGCGTTTTCGCGCTGGTCCTTGGAGCAACCGTCCTGATGCTCATCGCGATCGCGCATCAGTCGATCCGCGTCAGCCGCGCCGCGGCCAAAGCCGCCCAGCCCGCCGAAGGAACCGTCTGATGGAACTCGTGATCTCCGTAACCATTGGTGTTCTGGCCGGATCGGGCATCTGGCTGCTTCTGCGCCCGCGCACCTTTCAGGTGATCATCGGGCTGTCGCTCATCTCCTACGCGGTCAATCTCTTCATCTTCGGCATGGGGCGGATTCGCGTGGGGGCACCACCCGTGCTCGACCCGGCAGTGCCCGGCACTCTGGCGCACTACGTCGATCCCATGCCGCAGGCGCTGGTGTTGACCGCCATCGTCATCAGCTTCGCGATGACGGCGCTGTTTCTCGTCGTGCTGCTTGTTGCGCGCGGACTGTCGGGCAGCGATCACGTCGACAGTGTGGAGCGCAGCTCGTGAGGTTTGCGGATCACCTGATTATCGCGCCAATCGTCGTTCCGCTTCTGGCGGGCGGATTGATGTTGCTGCTGGATGGCCGGCGCCGTGAGGCGCTGGCGTCGATCGGCGTGCTGTCTACGCTGGCCCAGTTTGCGGTCGCGATCTCTCTGCTGATGACGAGCATGGAGGAAGATCCCACCCGCACGGTCAGGATCTATCTTCTCGGAGACTGGCCTGCCAGGTTCGGCATCGTCCTGGTGGCCGACAGGCTTGCCGCGCTGATGCTGCTGCTGACCTCGATCCTCGGGTGTGCGGCGTTGCTCTTCTCGCTGGCGTCATGGCATCGCGCTGGCGCCTACTTCCACCCGCTGTTCCAGTTTCTGATGATGGGCTTGAACGGCGCCTTTTTGACCGGCGATCTGTTCAATCTCTTCGTTTTTTTCGAGGTTCTGCTCGCGGCATCGTATGGGCTGGCGCTGTATGGCTCGGGGCTCGCGCGCGTCAGCGCGAGCCTCCACTACATCGTCTTCAACCTCGCAGCAGCGACCCTGTTCCTCATCGGTGTGAGCCTCGTTTATGGCACGGCTGGCACGCTCAACATGGCCGCGCTCGGCGAACGGATTCCGGCGCTCGATCCATCGGAACGCCGGCTGTTCGAGATCGGCGCCGCCATTCTCGGTGTCGCATTTCTGGTGAAGGCAGCAGCGTGGCCGCTCGGGTTCTGGCTGCCCACGCTGTATGCCGCGGCGAGTGCGCCCGTCGCCGCGCTCTTCGCCGTCATGACCAAGGTCGGCTTCTATATCATCCTGCGCCTTGGTTCGATTACGACCGAAGGCTCCGGGGGCGCGTCGATGCTCTTCGCCGAGGGATGGCTGTTTGCGATCGGTGTCGCGACCATATGCTTTGCCGCGATCGCGATGCTCGCCGCACAGGACATGGGCCGCCTCGCCGGCTACAGCGTGCTCGTGTCGACGGGGACGATGCTGGCGGCCATCGGTTTGGGTGGCACGGGGATGACCAGCGCGGCGCTGTTCTATCTCGTCAGCTCGACGCTGACGGTCGCCGCCTTCTTCCTGCTGGTCGAACTCGTCGAGCGTGGCCGGACACCTGCCGATGACGTCCTCGCCGTGACGCTCGAGGCCTATGGTGCCGAAGAAGAGGAGGTCGAGCAGGAGGAGGAGGTCGGCATCGCCATTCCCGCGATCATGGCCGTGCTCGGTGTCGCGTTTCTCGCCTGCGCGCTGCTGCTCGCCGGTTTGCCGCCGCTGTCGGGATTCATCGCGAAGTTTGCGATCATCAGCAATCTTCTCGAGCAGCACTGGCTCAGCGGGGGCGGCATTGTCTCCGTGCGCGGGTGGATTCTGCTGTTCGTGATCCTGGTGTCCGGCCTTACGACGATCGTTGCCATGACGCGTGCCGGCATGCGGTCGTTCTGGACTTTCACCGAGCGCGAGTTGCCGATTATCCGCGGTGTGGAGCTCGCCGCGGTTGCCCTGCTCCTTTTCCTCTGTGTCGTGCTCACTGTGCAGGCCGGGCCGGTCATGCGCTTCATGCAGACAACGGCGCAGGGGTTGGAGCTCGGGCGTCCCTACATCGGCGCCGTGCAAGGTTCACAGCAGGAGAAGCCGGCGCAGAAGGAGCGCGCGCCATGAAGCGGTGGCTGCCATTTCCTGTCCTCTCGGCGATGTTCCTCGTCACCTGGCTGCTGCTCAACGAAGGCATTTCCGTCGGACAGTTGCTGCTCGGTGGTGTGATCGCGGTCGCCGGATCGTGGATCTTGGTACGGCTGGAGGTGCCGCCGCTGCTTTTCAGGCGGCTTTGGGTGATCGTCCGGCTGGGCATCGAAGTCTTCATCGACATTGTGCGCTCCAACTACAACGTGGCGCGTCTGACGCTGAGGGATAAGCCCGATCGTACGCCAGGCTTCGTGCGGATCCAGCTGAAGGTGCGCTCTCACTACAGCCTTGCGCTTCTCGCCTGCATCATTACCGCGACGCCGGGCACCAGCTGGGTGATGTACGATCCGGAGAACCACGTGCTCGTCATCCATGTCCTCGATCTCGTCGATGAAGACGACTGGGGCGAGATCATCAGGGTCCGTTACGAGGGCCTTCTGAAGGAGATCTTCGAATGAGCGGAACGATCCTGACCATCGCGCTGACGGTCTCGAAAATATTTCTGACGCTGGCGATGGCGGCGGCGGCGTTTCGAATGATGCGCGGACCGAGGGCCCAGGATCGCGTGATCGGCATGGACACGCTGTATGTGAACGCGATGCTGCTGCTGCTGGTGTTCGGCATCGGATCCGGCACGACGCTCTACTTCGAGGTCGCGCTGGCGATCGGCCTTCTCGGCTTCGTTGCGACCGTGGCAATGGCCAAGTTCCTGATGCGCGGCGAGGTCATCGAATGAGCGGGATCGACGAATTGCCGCTGTGGGCTGCGGTCCTGATTTCGGCTTTGCTGATCATGGGATCGGGGCTCGCTCTGATCGGCTCGATCGGACTGTTGCGCTTCAGAACTTTCTACGAGCGTGTTCATGCGCCGACGCTTGGGACGACACTCGGGTTGTTCTCGATCCTGGCCGCGTCGATGATCTTCTTTTCGCTCGCTCAGACGCGTGCGGTTGTTCATGAAATCCTGATCGGCATTTTCGTGACGACGACGACACCTATCACTTTCATGTTTCTGGTGCAGGCGACGCTCTATCGTGACCGGTTCGAGGGGAATTATCCGCTCACTGGACTCAGCGCGGAGAACCCGCGCGTCGTGACGCTGGATGATCCGCCTGAGTTGAAGTGAGGGCGCGGAGGACAGCGGAGCGCCCCGCCGCCGTATCATTTCGCCGGAACGCCGATCATGAAGGCGCCGTTGGCGATGAGCAACAACGCCGCAAAGGATGCGAGAAGGACACCCTTCGCGGGCAGCTTCGAGCAGGTGAACAGGAGAGCCGCCAGAAACAGATGCGGCAGGGTGACAGCCGGGCTGAAGAGCAACGGCTCGTTCGGATTGAAGACGAAGAAGAATGCGCCCCGGAGCACTGTGTAGGCCAGGAGCGCCAGAACGATCGCGCGCGTGCCATGCAGGGGACCATCAGCGCTGAACCGCGGACGATAGCGGGGCAGGAGAAGCGCGAGGCAGAGCGCACAGAAAAATACCGCGACCCCTGTAGAGGTGGGGAACGTGAAATAGTTCATCAGAAGCGGCGCGAAGTAGCCCTTGTAAGGAATCCCCCTGTAGTTGGCATCGGGTGGTATGCCAAATGACGCGTCAGGCGCAGGCGCGGCAATATTGAAGAGCAGCCAATTGTTCACGAACGAATAGAGGATTTCGAGGTTGTACTTGTTCCTGGCGATGTAGGCGAAGAGCATGCCGACGTGAGACGTCCCTTCGGGATGCGTCGCGGCCACCATGCGGTTGAACATGAGGCCTTCGATGACGAAGAGGGCGATCGGTATGGTCAGCACATGGGCCGCAATCCATCGAATGCGGTCCCAGCTCCATTGGCGGCGCATCAGAAGGTCGACCATTGGGATGATCGCCAGGAAGCCCGAGATCATTTCGTTGAGGCAGGCCAGCAGCAGCACCATCGTCAGGGCGAAGATGCCGCGTGACGTCGGGGCATTGCGAATTCCGAGATAGACCGCGATGTAGAGCGTCGACAGTGTCGCGGTGATGATCTTGGATTCCTCGAAGCTGGCGAAGTACCACACGCCGAAAGAGGCCGCGTAGATGATGCTGAAGAGAATTGCATCACGTCTCGGCATGATCCTTGCGAACGCCGACAAGGCCGCCCATGCGCCTATGGCACCGGCGAACGCGAACATGGCTTTCAGGACATAGAGCGCCGGCACCCAGGCCGTGAGAGGCCAGAGCAGTTGCATCCAGGCTGCCGCGAAGATCACGGTTGTCGGGTGGAAACGCGCAACGCGGTCGAGATTGTAACTCTGCTTGATCTGGTTGAAGACGTTGCCCTTGGCGAGTTCCGAATAGTACCAGGAGTCCGCGCCGAAATGGGTGGTGGCGTTGCGCGCCTCGAGCACGACCGCCGTGCCCATGTAGAGGCAGAAAACGGCTGCCGCGAACACGATGCAGAAGGCGAGGCTCGGGAGGCCAGAAATCGTATTGGACGTACCTTCGTTCGTCGACCGGGCAGGCGTCGCCTGTTCAGTAGTAGGACGCCTCATCTGCGCATGGTTCCAGTGGACGGACGGTTCGAGTGGAGGTAGCAAGTCGGCGTCGCTGGGCCCCCAGTCGCCGCGGCATCCTGATGCGATGAGCTGACTGGCAATGCCTCGACATCTGCCGCAGCCGATCACGCCAGTTGCTGCATCGCGATATAGAGGCCGCCGATTTTCCCTGCAACCGATAACGGCCCCTCTGTGGCGCGCGTGCAAGAGGCAAGTCCAGGCTTGCTGGTGCGCGAAAATGACATCGTCTGGGAAGACGCTGACAGGATGGTCACAGCAAAGGCTAGAACAGCTCGAACCAAGGTCCGGCGCATGGCGGATGGCTCGAATGCGTTGGCGTGGGGCATCTGCCGTCCCGACGCGATGGCAGAGCCGGAACGTGCTTGCTATATTCGGCCCGATATGGCGCTCATATCTCGGCGAGTGCGCCGTTGCGTCAGGCAGGACGTCGGGCTCAGCTCTCGCGCAATTCGCATCATACGTGGAGGAAAGTAGCAAATGCAGCACGTACGTCAGCACTATGTGAACGGCGCCTGGGTCGAGCCGCTGCAGCCGAAGCTGCTCGACGTCGTCGATCCGTCGACCGAGCAGCCCTTCACCCAGATCACGGTCGGCGGTCCCGCTGACGTCGATCGTGCCGTTGCGGCCGCGCGCGCGGCTTTCCCGTCCTTTTCCCAGACGACGCGCAAGCAGCGCCTCGACCTCCTGAACGCGATCCTCGACGCCTACAGCAAGCGCCGCGAAGAGCTTGCCGGCGTGCTGTCGCAGGAAATGGGCGCGCCGAAGAAGTTCGCCTTCGAGCGTCAGACCATGACGGGCGTCGCGCATCTCAAGCGGATGATCGAGGTTCTGCAGGAGTACAAGTTCGAGGAGCTGCAGGGCACGACCATGATCGCGCGTGAGCCGATCGGCGTCGTCGGCTTCATCACGCCGTGGAACTGGCCGATCAACCAGATCGTCTGCAAGGTGGCGCCCGCGATCGCTGCCGGCTGCACGATGGTGCTGAAGCCGAGCGAGGTGGCGCCGCTCAATGCCGTCATCTGGACCGAGGTGATGCATGAGGCCGGCGTTCCCGCGGGCGTCTACAACATGATCCAGGGTGAAGGCGGTGTGGTGGGTGCGGCGATGTCCGCGCATCCCGAGATCGACATGATGTCGTTCACCGGCTCTACCCGCGCCGGCATTCTGGTTGCCCAGGCCGCCGCGACGACGGTCAAGCGGGTTTCGCAGGAACTCGGCGGCAAGTCCGCGAACATTCTGCTGCCCGACGTCGACTTCAAGACCGCCGTGACCAAGGGTGTGCTCGGCATGATGGGCAACAGTGGACAGTCGTGCAACGCGCCGACGCGGATGTTCGTGCCGGCCGACCGGCAGGATGAGGTGAAGGCGTACGCGAAAGCGGCAGCCGATAGCGTCATCGTCGGTCCGGTGGGTGACGAGGGGACGACCATTGGCCCGGTCGTCAGCGAAGTGCAGTTCAACAAGATCCAGCGGCTGATCGAAGCCGGCATCAAGGAAGGTGCCGAACTCGTGACCGGTGGTCCGGGGCGCCCCGAGAACTGCAACCGTGGTTACTTCGTCCGTCCGACCGTGTTCGCGAACGTGCGCAACGATATGACGATCGCGCGCGAGGAGATCTTCGGACCGGTGCTTGCGATCCTGCCTTACAAGGACGAGGCGGAAGCGATCAAGCTTGCCAACGATACGGTCTATGGTCTGGCGGCGTACGTGCAGTCGTCGAACATCGAAAATGCGCGCAAGGTCGCCTCGCAGATGCGCGCTGGTAACGTGCATCTGAACTACCCGGCTCCCGATACCGCGGCACCATTCGGCGGCTACAAGCAGTCTGGCAACGGCCGCGAGTACGGCAAGTGGGCGCTCGACGAGTTCTGCGAGATCAAGGCTGTCATCGGCTATCAGGCCGCCTGATCCCCTGGTTCGACCAACGACGACACGATGCGGCCCCCTTGCGGGGCCGCATTTTTTTGTACCGCGCTGGCGCGGCGTTCGAGGTCCAGTCGTGCCTATTGCATCCAAAATGGATACATTTTGTGGATTTTCTCCGGTATTGTCCTGGATGGGTGGCTCGCACATATAATTGGCCAGCAGCACTCATCAATCCGCTCGAGAGCGGAGAAAGGTGGCCAACATGAGCGGTATTCATCACGTGACGGCGATTGCCGGCCGGCCCGAGCGCAACTTCGAGTTCTACACGCGCACCCTCGGCCTGCGCTTCGTCAAGAAGACCGTCAACTTCGACGATCCCGGCACCTACCACTTCTATTACGGCGACGAGGCGGGCAGCCCCGGCACCATCCTGACCTTCTTCCCCTGGGAGCATGCGGCCCCAGGCCGTGGCGGCGTCGGCCAGACGCAGACCACGTCGTTCCGGGTGCCGGAGGGCTCGATCGGATTCTGGACGCAGCGGCTTGTCGCTGCGGGAGCCAAGCATGAGGCGCCGATCAAGCGCTTCGGCGAGTGCATCCTGGAGTTCACCGATCCGGACGGCATGAGCCTCGCGCTCGTCGGCGTTCCCGGTGTGGAGAGCGAGCCCGCGTGGGCGACCGGCGACATTCCGGCCGAGCATGCGATCCGCGGCTTCCACAGTGTGACGCTGATGCTCGATCAGGTGGAGCCAACCGCGGCGATCCTGACTGGTGTGTTGGGCTTCAAGGAGGTGGGACGCGCCGGGCCGTACGTGCGGTTCGAGAGCGAGGACGCGATCGGCGGCATCGTCGAAATCCGTGAGGCGAAGGGCTTCCTCGCCGGGCGGATGGGGCGCGGTTCGGTGCATCATGTGGCCTTCCGGGTCAAGGATGATGCCGAGCAGGCCGCGATCGCGCGCAAGCTCAGCGAGGTGCACGGCATCGACGCAACCGAGCAGAGAGACCGCAACTACTTCCGGTCGATCTACTTCCGCGAGCCGGGCGGCATCCTGTTCGAGATCGCGACCGACGAGCCCGGGTTCGCCATCGACGAGCCGGCGGCGACGCTCGGCACCGATCTCAAGCTGCCACGCTTCCTCGAACCGAAGCGCAAGTTCATCGAGGCGGTGCTGCCGAAGCTGGAGGTCGTTGCATGACGGGCCCATCAGCACGCGTTGCGACTGCTGGTGCGCCTCTGTCCCGCGCCAAGGCGGCCATGATCCTTCTTCATGGCCGCGGCGCGACGGCGGAGGGGATGATCGGGCTGGGCGAAACTCTCGCCCAGCCCGACGTCGCCCTTATTGCACCGCAGGCGCCGGGATACACGTGGTACCCGAACCGCTTCATCGCGCCGATTGCCGCCAACGAGCCCTCTCTCTCGAATGCGCTGGCGACCGTCGGCGGGTTGGTCGAGGAACTCGGCACGCAGGGCTTCAGCCCTGAGCGCATCATCCTCCTCGGCTTCTCGCAGGGCGGCTGTCTGGCACTCGAGTATGCGGTACGGAATGCGCGCCGTTACGGTGCCGTGGTCGGGCTCAGCGCCGGCCTCATCGGTCCGGAGGGAACGCGGTGGGGCGACGCGGGCTCGCTCGCGGGAACGCGCGTGGTTCTCGGCTGCAGCGAGGCGGATCCGCATATCCCGGTCGAGCGGGTACGGGAATCGTCGCGGGTGCTCGCGCGTCTCGGCGGTGATGTCGTCGAGCGGATCTATCCCGGTTCGGCGCACACCATCAACGATGACGAGATCACACAGGTGCGGGCGGCGTTGGTGCCGCTCCTCCATCCAGACTGAAGGTGAGGGCATGAGGCGGCGATTGGCCGCCTCATGCCATTGCTGCGGACGGTGCCTTCTTCCTCCGCTTGGCCTGCGCGCACCTCCGAGGCTACAGTTGCCTTCCGGCGCCGATCACGTGCCCGGCAACAGGCAAGCGCAAGGGGGAAGCACATGTTCGATATTGGCGAGATCCAGGTCCTGCGGGTCGAGGAAAGCCTCGGGCCCGGCTTCCAGCCGAACGTGCTGCTGCCTGACTGGAGCCGTGAGGCGATCGAGCCTCATCTGCATTGGGTCGCGCCCGATTATTACGACCCTGTCGCCGACCGCCTGATCACCTCGATCCACAGCTGGGTGCTCAAGACCCGCCACCACACGATCGTTATCGATACCTGCGTCGGCAATCACAAGCATCGCCCCGATCAGCCGCGCTTCCATATGCTCGACCGGCCCTACATGGCCAACCTCGCGGCGGCGGGCATCCGCCCGGAGGAGGTCGACTTCGTCATGTGCACCCATCTCCATGTCGATCACGTCGGCTGGAATACGCGGCTCGAAAACGGGCGCTGGGTACCGACGTTCCCGAATGCAAAGTACGTCTTCTCGAAGACCGATCGCGATTATTTCGATCCGGCGCGCGGTGAGGGCGGCAAGAACGAGAAGCACGCGCTGGTCTTCAACGACAGCGTCCTGCCGATCCTCGAAGCCAAGCAGGACATGATCGTCGACGGCACCGAGGCCCTCGGCGATTATCTGACTATTTCGCCAGCGCCTGGGCATTCGCCGGGGCACGTCGTCATCACTGCGAAGTCGGGCGGCACCGAAGGCATGTTCGTCGGCGACGTCATGCATCATCCGATGCAAATTCATCAGCCCGAATGGAGCAGCGCGTTCTGCTCTGACCCGGCGGAGGCGCGCCGGTCGCGGCGCAAGGTGCTGGAGCACGCTGTGGGATCCGGCGCGATCCTTTATCCGACGCACTTCGCAGGACCACACATTGCACGTGTCGGTGATGCCGGCGGCGGCTTCCGATTCCTCCCGGGACGAGGATGAGCCGCGCCATGGATGCGATATCCGGTGGCGTTGCGCCTCGCTCATATCGAGGACGCGCGGCGAGATCACCCGCGGCGCGATCGTTTCGGCGATGGGATAGGCGGTCATCCGTTGGCAGGAGGAAGCCAGCGGCGCGGTGTCTCGCGTTTGTCGTCGTAGGCGGCTTCGAACACTGGCGAGGCGAGGATGGCCTGTACGCGCAGGATGCCGGAGCCAATGTTGGTGAAGCCGTGCTTGCGTCCCGCAGGAATGATCGCTGTCTGGCCTGCGGTGAGCTGGCGGCGCTCGTCGTCGAGCCAGACTTCCGCCTCGCCTTCGAGAACTGTCAGGACTTCTTCTACCGCGTGCAGATGCGCTGGCGCACCAAGGCCCGGATCACACCACTGCTCGAACACGGCGAGTTGCGAGGTGCCGACCGCTGATGATGCGACCATGCGCGTCATGACGCCGGGCCGCCATTCGTCCTTCGGCTGGCTCGCGTGATCGATAATGGTCATCGGCATGGTTCGCTGCTCCTGGCGCGAGGGATGACAAAGGCGGCGGTGTCCGCCTTTCTATGAGCGGACACCGGACGCACGGTGTTCGCTCACTGAGTGCAGAGCGTCAGATCACGCCTGTAGCCTTGAGAGTCTTGATGTCGCTTTCGCTGTAGCCGAGCGACGCCAGAACATCGGCGGTGTGATCGCCGAGATCGGGTGTTGCGACGAGAACCTCAGGCTGGGGGAAGCGCGACAGATTGATCGGCTGGCCGACCACGCCCTTCTCGCCAAGCTTGCGGTGTCGCACGCGGCGCGCGATGCCGAGGTGTTTGACCTGCGGCTCGGCGAACGTCTTGTCGATCGTGTTGATCGGCCCGCACGGGACGCCCGCTTTGTTGAGCGCTGCGATCCAGTGCGCGGATGTGTTGGTGCGCGTCCGTGCAGCGAGGCGCTCGTTGAGTGCGACGCGGTTTGCCGAGCGCTTGCTGCCGGTCACATAATCGGGATCAGCGAGCAGTTCCGTTGCCCCCAGGGCGTCGCAGCAGCGTTTGAACAAGTGATCGCCCGAGGCGGCGATGTTGATGTGGCCGTCGCTGGTCGGGAAGACGCCGGTCGGGATGCTGGTCGGATGGTCGTTACCCGCTTGCCCTGCGACCTCGCCTTTCATCAGCCAGCGCGACGCCTGGAAGTCGAGCATGAAGATCTGCGCCTCGATGAGCGAGGTGTGCACCCACTGCCCTTTGCCGGAGCGCTCGCGTTCATAGAGTGCGAGCATGATCGCCTGCGCGAGCAGCAGTCCCGAGGTGAGATCCGCGATCGGGATGCCGACGCGCACCGGCCCCTGGCCAGGAATGCCGGTGATCGACATCAGGCCGCCCATGCCCTGCGCGATCTGATCGACGCCGGGGCGCGTCGCGTCCGGTCCTGATTGGCCGAAACCAGAGATCGAGCCGTAGATGATGCGCGGGTTGATCGCGGCGACGCTGTCGTAGTCGACGCCGAGGCGATGCTTCACGTCGCTGCGGTAGTTCTCGACAATGACGTCGGCCTCTTTCGCCATCGCCATGAAGATCGCCTTGCCTTCGGCGCTCTTGAGATTGAGCGTCATCGAGCGCTTGTTGCGATGCAGGTTCTGGAAGTCGAAACCGTGACGCTTGCCGCCCATGGCATCGACGTCGCCTTCGGCGGGCGGCTCGATCTTGATGACGTCGGCGCCCCAGTCGGCGAGCTGGCGTACCGCCGTCGGACCTGCGCGGTGGGCGGTGAGATCGAGGACGCGCAGATGGGCAAGTGGAAGCGTGGCGCGGGTGGTGTCTGACATGAGCGTTCTCCTCGTGCTGGCAGTACATGGCCGCCGGCGA
The DNA here is from genome assembly GCA_964557265.1 of uncultured Hyphomicrobium sp. Classification (GTDB taxonomy): domain Bacteria; phylum Pseudomonadota; class Alphaproteobacteria; order Rhizobiales; family Hyphomicrobiaceae. The sequence continues at coordinate 1,185 of CAZKZT010000032.1, read as the reverse complement.
TCATGCGAGGAGGTTAGGCCCACACGGTACGGGCGAGCAAGCCGCCTCCCGTACCGGCATCCATGCGCAAAAGCGTCTTTGGACTTTGAATTCACGCATCACCTCGCCGCGAGCTAAGGTGAATTCAAAGTTCGTTGCTCTACCTGTAGAGGTACTGCGGCAGGATCAGTGTGATCGACGGGAAGGTCGAGATCAGGATCAGCACTGCCAGCAGCGGGATCAGGAACGGCAGCACGGCGCGCACCGTGCGATCGAAGGAAATTTTCGCAACCCGTGAGAGAATGAACAGCACCATCCCGACCGGCGGTGTGAGCAGGCCGATCATCAGGTTGAGCACCATGACGACGCCGAACTGTACGGGATCGATGCCCGCCGCCGTGATCGCTGGCATCAGCACCGGCACCAGGATCGAGATCGCCGCGATGGTCTCGAGGAAGCAGCCGACGATCAGCAGCAGGACGTTGATGATCAGCAGCAGCACCAGCGGATCGCGTGAGATGCCGAGCAGAGCTTCGGTGATCGCCTCGGTTACCCTGGCGGTCGTCAGAACCCAGCCGAACAGCGACGCCGCGCCGACAATGATCAGCACCGCAGCGGTCGTTTCGATCGTCTCCATCGAGACTTTGAAGAAGCGCGGGAAGCTCATCGGCGGATAGGTCGGCACGATCTTGCGCATCATCGTCAGGTAGACATAGGCGATCACGCAGCCGAGGACATTCAGGAACAGCGCGCCCATGATGACGGGAACCGGGTCGGCGATCCCGGCGTAGGCCATCCAGCAGGCTGTAGCGAGGATCGCCGTCAGCACCACCAGGACGCGGCCGAGCGGGATGCCGATCGCTTCGAGCTGGCTGGTCAGCGGGTAGAATACGAGGCCGAGGAACAGCGCCCACATGCAGGCGGCGACGGCGGCCTCGGTCGGCGTAAAGATGCCGAACGACATGCCGCCAATGATGATCGCGGGCGTCATCAATGCGGGAAGCGCGTGAACGAAGGTGTGGCGGAGCACCGAGACGCGGAACGTCTGGTCGCGCCCGATGTTGTAGCGGTGCGCGTACCAGGTTACGTACATCATCAGGAAGACGGCCATCAGCAGGCCTGGAATGACACCCGCGGCGAAGAGCTGGCCTATCGAGACGTTGGCCATGACGCCGAAGATGACCATCGGCAGCGATGGTGGGATGA
>CAZKZT010000031.1:0-16984 GCA_964557265.1 uncultured Hyphomicrobium sp. | reverse complement strand
CGCCGAGCTCGGCTGCCTGCTCACCGAGCCAGCGGCATAGATTGCCGAGGCTGGCGATGTAGTTGCCGTGGTTATTCATCAGCGGCGGCATGCCGATGTTCGGAAGGCGGATCTCGCCCGCCGGGCCGAGGTAGAAGAAATGGTCTTCTTTGACCTCCGTCTCGAGCGGCGCGCCCTTTTCCTTCCAGTCCGGAATGAGCTGATTGAGGCCGACCGGATCGATGACCGCGCCGGAGAGGATGTGCGCGCCGACCTCGGAGCCCTTCTCGAGGACGACGACGGACACTTCCTGATCGTGCTCGGCCGCGAGCTGGCGCAGGCGGATCGCGGTCGCAAGCCCCGCTGGCCCCGCGCCCACAACCACCACATCGAACTCCATGGCCTCGCGTGGCGGCAGCTCGTCCTGCTCGTCGGTCATGGTCTCGCTTTCCTTGCATCCATTCCAATGTCGCCGGTTGTTCGATAGGGCGCGCGTGGGACCGGGGTCAAGTCTCAAGGCAATGATTGACGGGCCTATGCGCAGGCCGCGGGGGTGCGAAAGGACGTGGTTGCCGCTAAAGTGGCGCCATGATCGATGAGAAGCAGCGCGCCGGTATCGCGACTCTGCTCGCGTGGTGGCGCGAGCTGGGCGTGGAGGGGGCGACCAGCGAAGAGGCGACCGATTGGCTCGCGCACGGCGATACGGCGCCGGGGGCGGGCTTCGCTATGCCCGAGCCGGCGCTGGCGCCGGTTGAGGCCGTGGCGGGGGCTGCGCCAGCGTCCGCGCGACAAGCCGCACCGCCCGACCGCCGCGCCCCGCTGCCGGTCGCCGAAGCGCCGCGCCGTTTCCCGACCGCGGCCCCGGATGCTGCCGCGCTCGCTGCCCGCGAGGCGGCCCGCAGCGCGCCGACCCTGGAGGCGCTGCGCGCGGTGCTCGACGGATTCGACGGCTGCGCCCTCAAGGCGACCGCCAAATCTCTTTGCTTTTTCCGGGGCCAGCCCAATGCGCGTCTGATGATCGTCGGCGAGGCCCCGGGACGCGACGAGGATCTCCAGGGCAAGCCCTTCGTCGGCCGTGCCGGACAGCTCCTCGACAAGATGCTCGCCGCGATTGGTCTCGGCGAGGACGATGTCCACATCACCAACGTCGTCTACTGGCGCCCACCGGGCAACCGCACGCCGACACCGCAGGAGGTCCAGGTCTGCCGCCCGTTCCTCGAACGCCAGATCGAGCTCGTCGCACCGGACGTGGTGATGACGATGGGCGGGTCGGCGGCCAATGCCCTGCTCGGCATGGAAGGCGGCATCATGCGCCAGCGCGGCCGCTGGCGTGATCTCGCGGTTGGGTCACTGACACTGCCGGCCATGCCGACATTGCATCCGGCCTATCTGCTACGCACGCCAGTCGCCAAGCGGCTGGCGTGGCGGGATTTACTGGCTGTACAGGAGCGGCTCGCCGCATCCGGGGGGAAATGAAAGCATGAAAAGCATCAAGGAGGCGCTCGACCTCCGCTTCGGTGATTTCGAGGGCGAGGTCGACGCGCGTCTCACCGACAGCGCGTTCCTGCAGGGCCTCGCCTCGCGCGGCGTTTGCCGGCGCTTCCGCGACGAGAAGGTGCCGGATGCGCTGATCGGGACACTGGCGGCGCTCGCGCTTTCATCACCCTCTAAGAGCGATCTCCAGCAGCGCGACATCCTCATCGTCGATGATCCGGCAATCCGGGGCCGCATCAATGACCTGCTCGCCGATCAGGACTGGATCCCCAAGGCTCCGCACTTCGTCGTCTTTCTCGGCAACAACCGCCGTCAGCGGCAGGTGCACGACTGGACGGGCCTGCCATTTGCCAACGACCATCTGGACGCCTTCTTCAACGCCGCGGTCGACGCCGGCATCGCGCTGTCGGCGTTCGTTCTGGCGGCGGAGGCGGCGGGGCTCGGCTGCTGTCCGGTCAGCGTGATCCGCAACCATGCCGAGGAGGTGAGCGGCCTGCTCGGCCTGCCGGACCACGTTTTCCCGGTTGCCGGCCTTGGCGTGGGCTGGCCGGCCGGGCCGAGCTACATCAGCGCGCGATTGCCGCTCGGCGCTACCGTTCACCGCAACCGCTACAGCGACTGCACGCGCGAGGTCGTCGAAGGCTACGACCGGCGCCGCAACGGCATCTTCCCCTATCGCAGCCAGCGCAACGTCGCCCGCTTCGGTACGAGTCCGACCTACGGCTGGTCCGAGGACAAAGCGCGCCAGTATGCCGAACCCGAGCGGGCCGACTTCGGCCAATTCGTTAACAGGCGTGGCTTCAAGTTGACTTGAAATCCACCGGCCGGGTTAAGCGGCGTTAAATCAATTTGTACTATGCCTATCGTGCGGTCGGCGTTTGGGGTCAGGCGCCGCTCGTGCAGGGGCGCCAACGACGGCGCCGGAGGGATAGTTGTGCGTTTTCAGTATGTATATATGAGGCCTACTCCGGTCCTTTATTCCGGCGCTACCGGCTCGTTCGAACAGTCGGCGCAGCAGGCGTGGAATACGATGCTCGGATGGCTCGACGCCGATCAGCGCCGGCTCGGCTCGCCGCGCGGCTTCGGTATCTTCCGCGAGGACGAAACCTCGTCCGAGCCGCAGATCTACCGCTATGACGCCTGCATCGAGTTGAAGCCGGGCTTCTCCGCTGACCCCTCCAACGGCATTGTCCGCCGCGTCACGCCACACGGCGCCTATGCGCTCGCCCGCATCAAAGGCAGCCACCGCCGGATCGGCGAGACTTTCCGCCTCATCTGCGAGGAATGGTCCGAGAGCGACGCCATCGTCATCGATCGCGAGCGTCCGTTCATGCATATTTATCTCAACGATCCTGCCACCACGCCTGCGGACGAACTGATCGCTCAGCTTTGCGTGCCGGTATGGCTGCCCATCCGGGTCGGAAAGCGGCGGCGGCAGGTTCCAATGATCCGCGCGTAATAAGCGCGCATCCGCGCACACTATTCCGCCGTCGCGCGGACGTGCGAGCGCATCGGCGGTCGTGAATTTACAGTCTCCCGTAAAACGAATCGTGATTTGCCCGCGCCCGATCGCCGTGCATCGATGCGGCTATGCGGGCATTTCGGACATGCGTGATCGCCCTGATCGCAACGGTTATGACCGTTGTCGCTGCGCCGTTGTCGCGCGCCCAGCAGCCCGTGGATCTCGAACTTATTCTGGCTGTCGATGTCTCCTGGTCGATGGATCTCGACGAGCAGCAACTCCAGCGCGACGGTTATCTGGCGGCGCTCCGTGACCCGGAGGTGTGGAAGGCGATCAGCGGCGGCGGGCATGGCCGGATCACGCTGATGTACGTCGAGTGGGCTGGCCAGTACATCCAGGAGATCGTCGTTCCCTGGATCCTGATCGACAGCCCGGCCGCGCTCGAAGGCTTCGCAAGCCGGCTCGAGAAGGCGGCGATCTCGCGGCACCGCATGACGTCCCTTTCTGGTGCCATCTCGTTCTCCGCGAGCCAGTTCGGCAGCGCCGGCTATCGCGGCGTGCGCAAGGTGATCGACGTTTCAGGGGACGGGCCCAACAACTCCGGCGGGCCGGTCGAGGTCGCGCGGGACGAGGCCGTCAAGCAAGGCATTGTGATCAACGGCCTGCCGATCATCCTGAAGCCGGACCATCGTTCCGGCTTTTTTGATATTCGCGACCTCGACGCGTACTACAAGGATTGCGTCATCGGCGGCTTCGGTGCGTTCGTCATTCCAGTGCGCGCGCGCTCGGAATTTGCACCTGCCATCCGGCGCAAGCTGATCCTTGAGATTGCGGGACTTTCGCCGGGCAGTTTCGGTGACGCCCGCATCTTCCGCATCCAGGCGGGCCCGCAATCGATGCCGGAGGCGCGCAGCGACTGCATGACCGGCGAAAAGCTGTGGCGGCTCTATATCGATGGCCGCTTCCGCGAGTAGGGAGGCGGACGAGAGGCCCGGCCACAACGCAAGAACCCCGCACCTTGCGGCACGGGGTTCTTTTTGTTCTGCGGATCGAGGCGATCAGATCGACGCGTTGATCCAATCCTCGAGCTTGCGCTTCTGGACCAGCGCGCCAACCTGCTGGGCGGCAACCTGGCCGCCCTTGAAGATCAACAGCGTCGGCATCGCCTGGATGCGATAGCGCTGGGTGATCTCGGGGTTCTGGTCGACGTCGATCTTCACGATCTTGACCTTGCCCGCCATTTCCTGCGCAACCTGATCGAGGGCAGGCGCCATCGCCTTGCAGGGACCGCACCACTCGGCGAAGAAGTCGACGAGAACCGGCTCGGACGACTTGATCACCTCGGCTTCGAAGTTGGCGTCGGTAACGAACGCGGTCATGGCGCTGTCTCCTGATGTGGGGGAAGAGCGTGCAGGCCCGCACGCTACGGGATCGGCTCAACCGTTCATTCGACCTGTTAGGTAGGTTCCCAAGGGGGGCACGTCAAGGATGCTTCAGGCGAGCGTGAACAGCTCAGTGGCGGCTTCGTCGAGCACGTCGGCAGACAATTCCATGATTCGCGCTCCATCCGTCCACAGCAGTGCCGCGCGGACCGTCGAAGCGCCGAAAATGCGTTGGACAGCAATGCGGTAGCCGGCGAGCTGGAGAATGTAGGCACGCGGCACATCGCCTGCGTGCAAAGGCGGCGGCCGATTGGTTTTGTAATCGACGATCAGAACCTCTCCGCCCGTTTCGGCCAGCCGGTCGATCTGGCCCGCGACGCGGACAGTGGCGCCGCCCGGTTTCGGTGATGGGATCTCCGCGGCGATCGAGACTTCGGCCCGAGAGCGGGGGCCGAAAACGGCGGCGAAAGCCGGATCGCGCAGCACCGCGAGCGTTTCTGCGACGATGTTGGCACGGATACGCTCGGGGAGCGCTTCGCCACGGCGCGCAATGTACTCCGTGGCCGTTTCCGCCCACCGGTCAGCGGGCAGGTTCGGCAGATGCTGAAGCAGCGCGTGCGTGAGCGTGCCGCGCAGGAACCGGTTCGGCCCGCCGACGGCCGTGCCCGGCGCAGCCGTCCGGCGCGGTGTATCGAGCGGCATCTGTTTCGCCTCGACCGGTTCGCCGTCCTCGTCGATATCGAGCGGGGCAATCCGCGACGGCGCGATCGGAACAGCGACACCGGCTTCGCGCGGCGCCCGCGTCTCAGCCCACGCCGGTAGCGTTTCGGAGGCGATGGCATCGGTGGCGCTGTCCTTGCCGGGTTTAGGATCTGCCTTCTGAGGCTCCGAGAAACGCCGGACAGGCCGGCCGTCGAACGCGGTGCCGTCTTCGAGGCGGTCGGCAAGGCCCGTCTCGATGAGGTCGTACCAGCATCCGGCCTGGCGTCCTTTCGTGCTCTCGAACCCGGCGACGTACAGCCGATCCTCGGCGCGTGTCATCGCGACGTAGAGCAGCCGGTTGCGTTCCTCGGTGTCGGCTGCGACGGCGGCGGCTCTCGCCGCGGCCACGGCGCTGACCCGCTTCGCGCCCTTGATCGACCACACCACCGGGGCGGCAGCGGTCGGCGCATCGCGTGCGCCGGGCATCGTCACCAGCGCTTCGCGGCTTGCGGCGGAACCGTTGCTGCACGTGTCGGGCAGGAACACGATCGGCGCCTGCAGGCCCTTCGCGCCGTGCACGGTCATCACGCGCACCTGATCGGCGCCCTGTTCGAGATCGCGCTTGATCTCGCGCTTGCTTTGACGGAAGGCACCAAGAAAACCTTGCAGTGAAGGCGGCGCATCCTCGTCGTAGACGAGCGCGAGGTTCATGAACTCGTCGATGGCATCGGCGGCCTCGGGGCCGAGACGCGCGAGCAGTTTCGCACGTCCGCCGTCGCGATCGAGAAGCTCGGCATAGAACTCGAACGGCGGCATATAGTCCGCGCGATTGCGCCAGAGCTTGATCGTCTCCGCCGCGGCCGCGATGCGGGTGTCGCCGTTGCGTGCCGCTTCGAGGAGTGCGGTCCATAGCGCCCCCTTGCGTTGCGGCGCGATGCGCAGCAGATCATCGTCGTCGAGGCCGATCAGCGGACTTTTCAGCACACACGCAAGCGCGAGGTCGTCCTCGGGCAGCAGCAAGACCTCGCCCGCCGCGATCAGATCCTGCACCGCGATCTGGTTCTCGAGCTGCAGGCGATCGGCGCCGGAAACGGGAATCTTCCTCTGTTTCAGCGCTGCGACGACGGAGGCGGCGATGTTGGCGCGCCGGCGCACCAGAATCAGAACGTCGCCTGGGCGGATCGGGCGCCCCTTGCTCTCGAGCAGCGTCTCGCTGTCGAGCCAGTGTTTGATCTGATCGGCGATCCGCGCCGCAAGGCGGACGACGGCTGAGGCGACGGGGCGCTCGGCCAAGGGTTCGAAGGCTTCCGCGTCGGCTGTCTGCTCGGCCTGCTCTGTTTCCCAGATCTCGACCAGACCCGCATGGCCGGCACGCGCGGGACGATGCTCGAGTGCGCCGCCTTGCTGCGTGACGCCGGGGGTCCGCTGGGGGTCGGAGAACACCGCATCGACAGCGTCGAGCACCGGTCGGGTCGACCGGAACGACATCGTCAGCGAGACATCCTCCCACGGCTTGCCGGCCGCGCGCACGCGCGATGCGAAGGCCGCGCCGCTTTCGGCGAGCATGTGCGGCGCGGCGCCCTGGAAGCCGTAGATCGACTGTTTCTCGTCCCCGACCGCGAACACCGTGCGTTCGACATCGCCGTGCCCCGCCGAATCCGCGAAGAACTCGCGCGCAAGGCTGCCGATCACGCGCCACTGCGTCGGGCTCGTATCTTGCGCCTCGTCGACGAGGATGTGGTCCAGTCCCTCGTCGAGCTTGAACAGCACCCATTGCGCAGCGTTGGCCGTTTCGTCGGCGACGAGGTTCGCCGCCTTGACGATCAGATCTTCATAGTCGAGTGCCGCGCGGCGCGCCTTGCGGGCGGCGTAGACGTCGCGCACGGCATCGGCCAGCCGGTGGAGCGCGAGTGTCGCCTCGAGCACGTCGAGCGCGTGGCGTTCGGCATCGAGCGCGACGAACGCGTTCTGTGCCCGGCTCAATCCCTCACGGACATCAGGATGCGCGTCACCTGGCCTCGTCGTGATGAGACGGGCGCGCACTTTTCCTTCGCCGGTGAGGAAATAGGTGCCGAGCACGGTCGCGATCTCCTGTGGCGCGGCATCGATGCAGGACTTCAGATGCGCGCTCCACTCGCCATCGCTCTTCGTGCCGCCGCTCAGAACATCGATCGCGCGGCGCAGAAACGGCACAGGCAGCAATGTCGCGATATCGGCGAGGACATCGTCCGGCGAACGATTGGCGCCGACGCCAAGCACTTTGCGGTAATGCGCCTCGGCCGCGGAGAAGTCCGCCTCGCCGTCATGGGCGATCTGCGGGCGGGCGAAGTCGAGCCATTCGCGCTTCGCGATCATCGCTTCGAGGAGGCTGTCGAAGCGATCGTCGACAGCGTGGACAATGACCTTGTTCAGCGCCGTGTTGAGGATGCCGCTGTCCGCGGCCGCGCGCGCCAGTGTGGTATCGATCGCCTCGCGCATCAGCGCGCGCTTGTGCTCGTCGTCGAGAATGCTGAAGCCCGGCGGCACGTTCGCTTCGAGGGGAAAGCGTTGCAGCAGGCGCTCGCAAAAGGCGTGGATGGTCTGCACTTTGAGGCCGCCAGGCGTCTCGATCGCGCGCGCAAACAGCGAACGGGCCGCGCGCATCTCGATGTCGCCGGGGGAGCGGCCGAGGAGTTGGGTCAGAGACTTATGCAGCTCGGCGGGCGGTGCGCTTGCCCAGCCCGCGAGGCGATCGAAGACGCGCGTCGACATCTCTGCCGCGGCGGCCTTGGTGAAGGTGAGGCAGAGGATGCGCTCGGGCCGGGTGCCTGCGAGAAGCAGACGCAGCACGCGCATCGTCAGCACGTGCGTCTTGCCGGTGCCCGCGTTGGCACCGACCCAGGCGGAGGCGGCGGGATCAGCGGCGCGCGCCTGCGCCGCGGTCGTCGCGGCGAGAAGTTCGGCGAGGTCGGGGGCGCGCGTCATTCCGCTGGGTCCTCCGTCTCGCCGTCGTCGCTGCTTGCGTCGTCACCGCCGCTCCACTCGGCCACACGGGCAAGATGCTTGAAGTCGTCGTAGGTGTAATTGAACCCCGCGCGCCGCACGGCGGTGTAGGCGCGTTCGGGATCGTCGTAATCAAAGACCAGTTTCTCGAGATCGGCGAAGCATTGTGCGGCCAGCGCATCGATGCCGGTATTGAAGCGGGTCACTTTGCCAGCCGGATCTCCGCCGGACGCGCGTATGTAACGGAGTTCGACGACGCTGCCCTTTTCGACGCCCGCAAAGCCGCCTTCGGCGGCGATCGCGGCTTCGAGCGGGAGCTGTGGCGCGCGCCGTTTCTTGACCTCGGTGCCGGTCGGTGGTGTGCCCGTCTTGTAGTCCGTGATGACGATGCCGGCGGCCGTGCAGTCGATGCGGTCGGCGCGGGCGGTGAGCGTGAACGGTCCCGCTGGCGCCGCGAGGACACGTTGGCCCGAGACTTCGGTGATGAGGTGCGCCACGCCATCGCGCCGCGCGGGCTCCGTCGCCGCAAACCACTCGGCGAAGCGGGCGATGCGCGGCCGCCAGAACGCGCGGACGCGCGCGCTTGCAGCGTAATCGGTGAGCGCCTCGTCGGCCTCCGCCATCAGCGCAGCGGCGATGTCATCGGGAAGCTGCTTGTCGAACTTGCGGGAGAACCGGGAGAGGGCGTCGTGGATGATGGTGCCCTTCTCGCGCGCACCGGGCGCCGCGCCGATCAGCGGCAGCGCTTCGAGGCCGAGGATGTGGCGGGCATAGAGCCCATATGGATTGCCGATCCACAGCTCGATGGCCGAGACGCTGAGCTTGCGCGGGCGCAAGGCGAGGGCGGGGCACGGCGTCGGCGCGGACACCGGTTCGCTTCGGCCCGCAGCGGCGTCGCGCGCGCGCGCCCACCCGAGCCACGGCGGCGTCGCCGGTCGCATGGCGTCGGCAATGCCCATGCCGCCGAGCAGCGCATCGATCCGCATCAGCCACCGCGACGGCACCGTCGGCGCGCCGTCGACACGGCTGGCGCGCGTGAGGACGACCTCGCCTGCGCCGAACAACCCGGTGACGTCATGGGCGTCGCGCCCGATCGCCTCTTCGGGCGACGGCAGTCCGAGCTGCGCACGCATCGGGCGATTGAGCCACGCGCCGGGATCGGCGGCCGCCGGCCAGGTGCCTTCGTTGAGCGAGCCGAGGATCACGAGATCGGGCTGCTGGAGGCGTGCTTCGTAAGGGCCCCAGATCGAGAGGCGGGGATGGACGGCGACGCGCGGGCGCACGGCCTCGGCGGACGCGAGCGTGCGGTAGAAATCGGGATAATCGGCAGGATCGATCGCCGGCGCGGGCAGGCCGTCGTCATCGAGGCTCGCAAGCAGGTGATCGGCGGTCTCGCCGTCTTCGCCCTGCCACAGGCGCGTCGGTGTGTCGTCATCGGCGCCGCGTGCGACGGCTTCGGCGACCTTGCGATGTGCCGCGGCGAGCGTTTGCAGTGCGCACGGTGCGTCTGCATCCATCAGCAGCGTCAGCGGTTCCATCGCGGCGGTGAGCCGGGCGACGAGATCGGCCGCGCCGTCCCAATCCGCGTCCCACAGGCGGCGTGCGGCGCGATCACGGCGGACGTGGTCGAGCGTCTCGCGGCGCGCGCGCTCGAGATTGGCCTTCAAGCCGCCGAGACCGTCGCCGAGGTAGATCGTGCGCACCGCCGCGAGCTCGAGCGTGCGCGCGGCGCGGCGTGCGTCGCGGATCGGAAGGCCGAGCCGGGTCAGCGGGTGCTTGAGCAGGGCCATCACGTCGGCGGGTGCGAAGCGGTTGCCGACGGCGGTCGCGACGAGTTCAAGGAATGCGCCGTGCGTCGTCTTCGCGAGGGGACGGCCTGCCGAGTCGTCGACCGTGATGCCCCAGCTCGTGAGGCGGATCGCGACACGGCGCGCAAGGAGCCGGTCCCGCGAAACAAGCGCGGCGGTGCGCCCTGGCGTTTCCAGCGCATGGCGCATCATCAGCGCGATGACTTCGGCTTCGTCGGCCGCGGTCGGGGCGTCGATCCGCGTGACGCCGGTGAGGGCCGCGCGCAGCGCGTCGCGATCGGCGTGCGCGATGTAGTCGGCCCAGGCTTCGGTCGCGCCGGCTGGGCGCATCGCCTCGCTGAGGAATGCATTGCGGTCGGCGGTGCGCGCGGACGCGGGCAGGCCGGGGACTTCGCCGATCTCGCTGCGCGCGACGCCGAGCGCATCGATCAGCCGGGCCAGTCCAAACTGCGGATGCTCGGGATGCTCGCTGATCTTCTGCCAGCTTGCGTCGTCGAGATGGCGATCGAGGCCGGGCAGGACGACGGCGCCCTGCGGCAGCGCCGCGACGGCCCGGATCAAGTCAACCGTCGCAGGCACCGATCCGCTTACGCCGGCTACGATCATCGGTGCCGGCGGTGTCGTGCGCCGCAGCCGTTCGGCTTCGGCATACAGCAGGCGATTGCGCCGATCGGCCGGGGACAGCTTCTGGCGCTCCGCGAGATGTTGCGGCCAGTGCTCGGTCACGATTGTGAGGAACTCGATCGTCTGCTGCCAGTGCGCCGAATAATCGTCAGGCACCAGCGTGGCGAGGCCATCGAGTGATTTGCCCTCTGTTTCGACCGTGTCCATCAGACTCGCAAGGTCGGCGGCCAGATGAGCAGCCTGCGCCGGCGTCGCCATCTGCGATACCGGCGCGAGATCGTCGGTGCTGCTGCGCTGGATCTGCGACCAGGCAAGCACGAGTTGCGTCAGCGTGAGCTGGCGTTCGAGTTTGCCGATCGCAGGCGGGAGGTCGAACGCCTCCGCCAGTGTCGAGCCGCCGTGGCCGAGGTCGGAGAGCAGCCCTTCCTCCTCGTCGGTTGCCGCGATCGGCACCAGCCGCGGCAACAGCAGCGCGCGGCCTTTCGCAGCGCGGAGGAACGCTTCCTGCATCGCGCGGACGGCGCGGTTGGTCGGCAACAGGATGGTCATGCCCGCGAGGGCGAGCTGATCGGGCGCGTCGCCACCGGGATGCGGAAAGTCACCGGCGAGGATGGCGGCTGCGAGCGTGTCGAGAAACGGCCGGCCGGTCGCGATGCTCCAGACGTGCGAGGTATCGGCAGATGTCATGGGGTACCGCGCATGGACATCACCGCGCGTCACCATGGGCGATCCAGTCCTCGGCGGCAGCCACCGCGTCCGGTTCGCCGACGTGCATCCAGTGGCCTTCGAGACGAACGCCGAAAGCGCGCCCGCGCTCGATGGCCCGGTCCCATGGGCGGTTGAGCGAGAATGGCCCCTCCGGCGCGCCGTCGAGCAGGCGCGGATGCATGATCGAGACACCCGCGAAGGCGAACGGCACGACCTCGCGTTCGGCCGGGCGGCGCAGTCTGCCCACGGGATCGAGCGCGAAGTCGCCGCGCCCGTGAAAGCCGAGGCTATCGGCCGTAGACGACAGCAGAAGCAGGCAATCCATCGCGTCCTCGTTCCAGGTCGCGAGCAGTCTATCGAGATTCGTGCCCGCGCCTTCGGTCCAGATCGAATCACAATTGTGGATCACGAACGGATCGGGGCCGAGAAGCCCGTCCGCGAGGGCCTTGCGCACGCCGCCGCCCGAATCGAGCAACGCGTCGCGCTCGTCCGATATCGTGACGGCCACGCCTTTGCGCGTGACCAGATGGCGCTGCAGCTGGTCGGCGAAGTGGTGGACGTTGACGACGGCGCGTTCGATGCCGGCGGCTTCCAGCCGTTCGAGCACGTGGTCGATCAAGGGCTTTCCGGCGACCTCCACGAGTGGTTTCGGCGTGTTGGCGGTCAAATGCCGCATCCGCGTGCCGAGGCCGGCCGAAAGGATCATCGCGGTGCGGGGGCGTGCGCTCATGACGTAGCAGTCTCCAATCAATCAGGCGGCGCGATCGGCGCACGCAGTCTCCGTCCCTCTGCGATAGTGATGTGACGGGCGCGCGACAGCTGTCGGCCGGGGTCTATTTATCCAGCGGCTCCTTGCGCACACGCCGACGCCGCGCATCGGGCGCGGCGCCATTGCTCGGCTCGTCGACCGGTTTGCCGAGCTGCCATAGCTGTTCGAGGATCGAGAGAAGCCGCTCTTCGCGGGCGCGAATCTGCGGCGCCGTCCAGGTCGTGACGCCGCGCAGCTCCTCGGTGAGATGCGGGAGCGGCGGTCCGTGCGTGGGGAAGAATACCGCGAGCTTCCGCTCGTAGTCCTGGTTGCGCGCCGCGGCATTGAGCGCGCGGGGCAGCAGGACCAGATTGCCGAGTGACGCGGTGCAGGTCTTGCGCTCCTCGGCATCGGCGAACCAGTCGCGCCAGCGGCTGTTGCGGCCGGGATTCTGCGGCAGGATATGTTCGACGGTCAGATCGGCATCTCTGTAGCGCTGTGCGCCGCTCGACAGTTCGCTATCGAGGCGCAGGAGGACGAGCTTGCAGGTGCTCTGACTGCGCCGATGAAGATCGCGCAGATTGTAGCGGATGTTGCGCAGCTCCTCGTTCGAAAAATCGAGCGGCCCCGCATCATGCGCGATGGCGTTGTCCTTTTCGATCCACGCGCGCACCTGCTGCATGCGGGTCTGCCGCTTGTCGGCGCCGAGGCCGAGAATACGCATGCCGTAGGCGAGGCGTTCGATGCGGTGCAGAACGTGGGCGAGCTGCTCGGGATCGTCGGCGTATCGCATCCACCACAGCAACGTCGGCGCCACCCATTCGCCGCTGCCGAGCCAAGACAGGTGATGAAGGCTGCGATTGATTTCGCGGCTCCATGGCGTGCCTTCATGGTCCGGCGCGGCAATACGGGCGAACGCGCGCCCAAAGGGAATGAGGATCGTGTCGATGAACGCCTGCCCGCCGCCCGCTTCATCGGCAAGACGGTGGATGTCGGCGATCACAGGCACGCGCGGATCGCCGATGGCCGAGCGAATGTGGCTGAACAGCATGTCGAAGTTGCCGCCGAGCTGGACTGCAAGGTGCTCCCATTCATCGCGCAGGCGGTCGAGCTCGGGGCCGCTGCTGACGCTATCCATGAGCTGGGCGTTGATGATGTCGCTGCGATCGAGCGGGCGTCCGCGGTTGTTCAGCACAGCAAATGTGCGGTGGGCGCGGTCGACATCGCCGGATGTGATGACGGCGATTTCGCAGTCATGCGCGACGAACGAGGCGATGCGGGCGAGGGAGTCCGGATCGCGGTCGCCCAGCAGCTCGATGAAATGGTCGCGTACGTCGAGAAGCATCGCTTCGGCATCCGACAGGCCGTCGCGCGTGCGCTCTGCGGCGACATCGATCAGCGTCGAGCCGGATGTCTGGATCCACGTGGCCATCGTCGCCTGCGCGCCACCGCGCATCTGCAGCCGGAAACGATCGGGTTCGCCGACGTCGGACTGGCAGCGGATGAACGCGTCGAGAAAGGAGAGCGCGCCGGGATCGTTCTCGCGTGCCAGATCGCGGAGCACGCAAGCGAGAACGGTCAAGGTCGCGAGCCGCTGCTGTCCGTCGATGATCTGAAGGCCGCGCACGGTCGGGCCATCGTCCATGATCGCACCGGGATCACGATCCGGGCCGCTGCGCAGCAGCAGGACAGGTCCGAGAAAATAACCGCCTTCGGACTGGCCGGCGTCAGTTTCGCCGATCGCGAGCAACAGATCCTCGAGCAACTGTCCCGCCTCGTCCGTGGTCCAGGAATAGGCGCGCTGGAAGGCGGGCACGTCGAACACACGCGGTGGGCGCAGGAGTTGGCCAAGGGTCGTGACGCGCGCGTCGAGGTGATAGGTCATCGTTTTGGAGAGGTTGGGAGGGAACAGGATCGACGGATGGCGTCGACGTAGCGAGGCGATGCGCGGTCGCGGGCTAGTTCAGCCACCGGTAGGCGCTGCCGGCGCGTTCGACGTGGCCGAGCCCCGGAAAGGCGATGTGATAGGAGAGAAGCTGCAGCTTGTCCGCGACGGCCATGTCGAGCAAACGGCGCCGGCTTGCGGCGGCACGCGCGCCATCCATGTCGGCGAGCGGCTGCCAGTCGGGATGCGCGAACGAGACGATCGGATGAAAGACGGTGTCGGCGGTCACGATGACGCCTGCCGATCCGCTGGTGAGACGCACCGCGCAATGGCCGGGTGTGTGTCCAGGAGTGGCGATGTAGGCCATGCCTGGAACGATGTCCGTGTCTGCGGGCGCGGTGCGCAGGCGCGCGCCTATCTCACCAATGACCCGCTTGGCACCGCTCGCGACGCCCTGCGTGCGCTCGGGCAGCGCGCTGAGTTCGACGTTGCGCCAGAAATCCAACTCCGCGGCCGGCATGATGTGGTCCGCGTTGGGAAAGCGCAGTTCGTCGAACTCGTCGACGAGGCCCCAGATGTGGTCGGGGTGGCCGTGTGTGATCACGACCTTGGTGATGCTCTTGGGATCGACGCCCGCAGCTTCCAGCCGGTCGGCGAGCTTGCCGACGGTCGGCTCCAGGTTCGCGCCGCCGCCGGCATCGATGAGGATCGACTCGCGGCCCTGTCGCACAAGCACGACATTGACGCCGTACTGGACCTGACCGGGCGCCGACAGCGCGCCACCGAGCGCGGCCTCGATCTGCGGCTGCTCCATGTCACGGTTGAGCAGGCGCGTCGCGACATTGAGAATGCCATCGGAAAGCACAGTGAGATCGAGCGCACCGATGCTGAGCTTGTGCACGCCCGGGGCGGCCGCGGCGCGGGAGACAGGCAATCCTGAAGCGGTGAGGCCGAGTGTCGCGAGCGAGCCGGCGATGATCTCCCGTCGCGTAGGGGCGAAACGCACGTCCATACCGAACTCTCCCTTTGGCCAGCCGCGCCCGGAGCACCATCCATTCTCATGATCGCGCTGCGATCGAACGAGCATGATCGAGATGCTCCAGCGCGTTCGCCTGCTTGCGCTTTGCTCTGCGTTGCGGAGCTTGGCCGCCGATTATAGCGTATCGACACGATCTCGTCGCCCGCATCGAGAGCTGCGGAACGCTTCGCGGGGCGGAACGGTCAAGACTGTGGCGTGAAGTCAGCGGCGCGGTTTGCGCACCGGCAGCGGTACATTCGAGGACTGGCGGCCCGTGGCGGGGCTGTCGGCCGGCGCCGGCGCGGTGGTCACGCTCGGCGGATCGGCTGTTTCAGCTTCGTTGGCAACGCCGGGGCCGGCGCTGATCGTGTTACCACCGGCTGCGGCCTGTCGCGCACGCATCTCGCGTTCAAACTTGCGCCACACCTGGACCGCCGCGCTGTGGTCGCGCAGGTTTGACGTGAAGGTATGGCCGCCAGTGCCGTCAGCAACGAAGTACAGGTCCTGTGTCTTGGCGGGATTGAGCACCGCCTGGATTGCGGCACGTCCCGGATTGGCAATCGGGCCCGGTGGCAGGCCGTCGATCTGATAGGTGTTGTACGCTGTTCGAGTATTGATGTCGGAGCGCGTGATCGGTCGCCCGAGTGAACCTTGTCCGCCGACGATGCCGTAGATGATGGTCGGATCGGACTGAAGACGCATCTTGCGCCGCAACCGGTTGACGAACACGGCGGCGACCCGCTCACGCTCGTCCGCGCGGCCCGTTTCCTTCTCGACGATCGAGGCGAGCACGAGCGCCTGCTCGACGGTCTGGAATGGAAGATCGGGTTGGCGCTTGTCCCAGACGGTGGCGATGAACCGCCGCTGGTCGGCCTGCATCCGCTCGATGATGTCACTGCGCGCCATGCCGCGCGAGTAACGATAGGTGTCGGGCAACAGCGAGCCTTCGGGCGGCACTTCCGTGATCTCGCCCGAGAGGTTCTCGTCGGCTCGGAGCCGCGCGACGACCTGCTGGCTGGTCAGGCCTTCGGGGACCGACAGCCGGTAGAGGACGGCTTTGCCCTGAGCGAGCGTGTCGAGCACATCGGCAAGGCTCGCCTCCTTCTTGAACTCGAACTCGCCAGCCTGGAGCTGAACCGATTTGCTGCCGGTGAAGTAGGCGTGCAGCGATTGGGTGAGATACTGGGCCACGAAGAGGCGGCGGTCCGATACGATCCCTTCGCGCTCAAGACGGGCGGCAATCTCCTGCACGCCTTCACCGCGGGGAATGACCGTGACGGCAGAATGGGCGAGGGGGCCCGGCTGGGCAAAGTTCACGCGGAGGACCAGCGACAGAACCGCGACGAGCGACATGCCGAGGAAGGCGAATGTCAGAAGCCCGCTGATCACGCGCAGGAAGCCGCCCATGCGGCGCGGTTCACGGCGTTCCCTGATGCGGCGCGGCGGACGCGGCGCACGCCCCGGCTCGAGGGCCTCTGCAGGGCTCCGCGGCAGGGCGCTAAGGCGTTGCCGGGTCGTATCGAGGGTCGGAGCCTGCCTCATGCTGGGGGTCGTTCTATCCTGCTCGGTGCGCGCCGTTCTGTGCAAAATCCACGGCGCCTGCGGGCCATCAAGCTACCGTCAATTATGGCCAAAGCGGGCCGCAAAGATAAAAAGCACGCCGTGACGCGGGGCGCGAGCTCGAACAAACTTGAAGTGATACCCAGTTGCATCAAGTAAGCGATTCGCCCCGCCAGGCGAGAAAAATAGAACGGCGGGGAACGGTTGCCGCGACGTCTAGCTGTCGAGCCGGCGCAGGACGAGAGATGCGTTGGTGCCGCCGAAACCGAAGGAATTCGAGAGGACGGTATTGATCGGCTTCTTCTTGGCGGTATGGGGCACGAGATCAATCGAGGTCTCGACCGAGGGATTGTCGAGGTTGATCGTCGGCGGGGCGATGTTGTCGCGCATCGCGAGGATCGAGAAGACCGCTTCGACCGCGCCGGCAGCACCGAGCAGATGGCCGATGGCCGACTTCGTCGAGGACATCGACAGAGTGCTGGCGCTGTTTCCGAACAGGCGCTCGACGGCACCGAGTTCGATCTCGTCGCCCATCGGCGTCGACGTGCCGTGGGCGACGAGATTGAACTCGGTGCCGTAGAGCGCCTGTTCGGACACAGCGCCAGCACTCTGTCGGTTTCCTCGACAAAGTC
>CAZKZT010000030.1:0-17093 GCA_964557265.1 uncultured Hyphomicrobium sp. | reverse complement strand
GCAGCGCCGATGAAGCTCGCGAACAGCGGATGCGGCTCGAACGGACGCGACTTGAGTTCGGGATGGTACTGGACGCCGACGAACCACGGATGATCCGGAATCTCGACCGTCTCGGGAAGCAGCCCGTCGGGTGACATGCCGGCAAAGCGCAAGCCCGCGCTCTCGAGCCGCTCGCGGTAGCGCGTGTTGACCTCGTAGCGGTGGCGATGGCGCTCGTGGATCGAGGTCGAGCCATAGATGCGCGAGATGCGACTGCCATCCGCGAGGCTCGCCTGATAGGCGCCGAGCCGCATCGTGCCACCGAGATCGCCGCCCGACCTGCGCTCCTCGAGTTCGTTCCCGCGCATCCATTCGGTCATCAGGCCGACGACGGGCTCATCGGTAGCACCGAACTCCGTCGAGCTGGCGCCCTCGATCCCGCACAGGCTGCGCGCCGCCTCGATGCACGCCATCTGCATGCCGAAGCAGATGCCGAAGTAGGGTACGCCGCGTTCGCGCGCGAACTTGGCCGCGAGGATTTTGCCTTCCGCGCCTCGCTCACCGAAACCGCCGGGTACGAGGATGCCGTGCACGCCGTCGAGATAGGGTGCAGGATCCTCGCGCTCGAAGACCTCGCTCTCGATCCATTCGAGCCGCACCTTCGCCTTGTGCGCAATGCCGCCGTGGACCAGGGCCTCGATCAGAGACTTGTAGGCGTCCTTGAGCCCCGTGTACTTGCCGACGATCGCGATCGTCACCTCGCCTTCCGGATTGGCGATGGTGCGCGAGATCGTCTCCCAGGTGTCGAGGCGGGGCGCCGGAGCGCCCTCGATGCCGAACGCCGCGAGCACCTCGCGATCCAGCCCCTCGCGATGGTAGGCGAGCGGCACGTCGTAGATCGACGCCACATCGAGCGCCTGGATCACCGCCCCTTCGCGGACGTTACAGAACAGCGCGATCTTGCGCCGCTCCGAAGCCGGCACTTCGCGGTCGCACCGGCAGAGCAGGATGTCCGGCTGGATGCCGATCGAGCGCAGCTCCTTGACCGAGTGCTGCGTCGGCTTGGTCTTCAGTTCACCCGCCGAGGGAATGAACGGGATCAGCGTCAGGTGGATGTAGACCGAGTGCCCGCGCGGCAGCTCATTGCCGAGCTGGCGGATGGCTTCGAAGAACGGCAGGCCTTCGATATCACCGACCGTGCCACCGATTTCGACCAGCACGAAATCCACATCGTCATTGTTGGAAACGACGAAATTCTTGATCGCATCGGTGACGTGCGGGATCACCTGGACGGTGCCGCCGAGATAATCGCCCCGGCGTTCGCGGTTCAGGATGTCCTGGTAGATGCGGCCCGTCGTGACGTTGTCCGACTTCTTCGCCGGAACACCGGTGAAGCGCTCATAATGGCCGAGATCGAGATCGGTTTCGGCACCGTCATCGGTGACGAATACTTCGCCGTGCTGGTACGGGCTCATCGTACCAGGGTCGACGTTGAGGTAGGGGTCCAGCTTTCGCAAACGGACCTTGTAGCCACGGGCCTGAAGAAGTGCTCCAAGGGCCGCTGAAGCCAGCCCTTTGCCGAGCGAGGAGACCACGCCGCCGGTAATGAAGATGTACCGCGCCATGGGCTTCCACCTTACTCCTGTTCCACACGATTCGGGCCGGCGTTCATGACACCGGCCCCATCCATCCACAGCTCACACGACAGTACTCTGCGACCGCAGGTAGCGTGCCGTTGGCCGAACAATCACACCTAGCGGTTCGACGGCACCGCCGGGAGCGACTGGCGCCCCTGCTGGAGGCTGTCGAGCAGATTGCCACCCGGCGCGCCAGAGGGCGCAGCCGGCGCATCGGACTTGCCAGGGGTCGAAGCCTGACCGGGAACCGCCGGGCCAGAAGCCGCCGGCCGGTCGAGCGGCGACGGCGCGCGGCGGTTGCTCTGGGCGATCAGCGTCAAGCCGATCGAGGTGAGGAAGAACGCAGCCGCGAGGCCAGCGGTCAGCCGCGTCAGCATGTTCGCCGTACCACGGCCGGTCATGAAGCCGCCCGCGCCACCGCCGCCACCGCCGATCCCGAGGGCACCGCCCTCCGAGCGCTGCAGCAGAACCACCGCGACCAGCGCCGAGGCGATCAACAAATGGATGACGAGCAGAACGGTTGACATTCAATGCCTCGTTGAAGGGCTCTTCCGCGGGCACACCGCAACGGTGCGCGGCCGGGGGATGATTGTGTTGCGGCGTGGTCTACACCATGTCGCGCGAGGCCGCTACCACCTGTGCTGCGGCTTAGTGTGGGGCGCCTATTGCCGGGCGGAGGGTTGCCCTGGCTCCTCACGGGCGGCCGCCTTGGGCGGCGGGCGGTAAGCGTCGTCGATCTTGGCCGCCGGCTGCCTCGGCGGTGTCGCCTTTTTTGCC
Organism: uncultured Hyphomicrobium sp.; assembly: GCA_964557265.1. Taxonomy (GTDB): domain Bacteria; phylum Pseudomonadota; class Alphaproteobacteria; order Rhizobiales; family Hyphomicrobiaceae. The sequence continues at coordinate 14,700 of CAZKZT010000030.1, read as the reverse complement.
GGGGCCTTCTTGGCGGGGGCCTGGGCTGGCGCTTTGGGGCGCGCAGCAGCATCAGCCGGCTGTTTGGTCGCAGCTTTCTTGGCTGGCGGGGCCTTTTTGGCTGCTTTGGGCGCCTGCTTTTCGGTGCCGTCGGCCGTGTCTGCTGTCTTGGCCGCTTTCGGCTGCTTCTTAGGCGGCGTTTGGGCTTTGCGTTTAGGTTGCGCATCCGCCGCAGCGGCAGCCCCTTTGACAGCGGGCGTGGCCGCAGCGGCCGGCGGCGCTGCCGCGGATGCGCCCGCGGTGTCACCAGAGGCGGGGATCTCCTCCTCCCCGCCTTCGACCGTGGTTGGCAGCACGATGCGCTGCTTACCGAGCCCGCAGCGGAAATTGAGCTGCTCGTCGAGTTCGATGAACGTGCCGATACGGTTGAAGCGGTCGATCGGAAGCCGTGTGCGCGCCGCCTCCGGCCCCATCGCCATATCGGCTTCGACGCCATCGCGCTTGAGCTCGTCGAGGCGCACCTGGAGCTGCTCGCACGCCGACGGATCGAGGGGGGCCGCCTGGCTCGGCATCGCACCCGCGACGGCCAACGCCGAAAGCGTGAACGCCGCCGCATAACCTGAAAGTCGCAACCGCATCATCTTCCCAGTCGAGCCTCTCGCTCCAGTCTCACGCATAAGCCGCGATGATCCCTAGAAAATCTTCGGCTTTCAGACTTGCGCCACCGACCAGCGCGCCATTGACGTCAGGGACCGCCATCAACTCCTTGGCGTTCGATGCCTTGACCGAACCGCCGTAGAGGAGGCGCATCTGCTGGCCCTCGCCACCGAAGCGCTTCACCAGCGCTGCACGGATTGCCGCATGGACCTCGGCCACATCGCCAACGGTCGGCGTGAGGCCGGTCCCGATCGCCCATACGGGCTCGTAGGCGACGATCGTGTCGCTGGCGCGGCAGGCTTCCGGCAGCGATCCAGCCAACTGCCGGCCGACCACATCGAGTGTCTTGCCCGCCTGCCGCTCGGCCGCCGTCTCCCCCACACAGACGATCGCGGTGAGCCCGGCCCGATGAGCGGCCTCCGCCTTCGCCTTCACCACGGAGTCACTTTCGCCGTGGTCGGCGCGCCGTTCGGAATGCCCGACGATGACGGCCGACGCGCCGGCATCCTTCAGCATCTCGGCAGCGATGTCCCCCGTGTGTGCGCCACTCGCCTTGGCGTGGCAGTCCTGACCGCCGACGCCGACGGGTGTGCCGCGCAAGGCCGTCGAAAGTTGTGCAACCAATGTTGCCGGCGGACAAATCAACACGTCGGCCTCGGCCCCAGCCATTGCGCCGGCCAATCCCTTGGCAACGGCTTCCGCCTGACCGATCGCGGCGGCGACGCCATTCATCTTCCAGTTTCCGGCCACCAGCGGCCTGATCCCAGTTCCAGTCATGGGCCGTCCTCACTCCTGCTTTCCGGCGTCGGGGCCTCATTCCTATTGCCCGCGCCCGCCGCTGGCAATGATGCCCTGGCGCCACGCCCAGATCGGCGGTGGACGGCCGCACGGACATGTTGCGAAGTGGACGCATCGGCGCTTACCGCCTATATGAGCGTCATTCCCGTGGCCGAGTGCTCCGCCACGCCGCAGGCCGCCCCCAGGCTCTGTGTCAATCACGAGGATTCGACTGACGATGCTGGAAATACTGAGACGCGGCGTCAAAGGCATAATCGTCCAGGTGCTGCTGGGGTTGCTCATCATCAGTTTCGCCTTGTGGGGTATCGCCGACCAGTTCACGGGCCGCGGCCAAGGTCCGCTCGCGAAGGTGGGCAAGACTGAGATTACCTCCGACCAGTTCCAGCAGGCGCTGCAGGCCGAGATCAGCAACCTCTCGCGCCAGTTCGGCCGCCGCCTGACCGTCGAGCAGGCGCGGAGCATCGGCATCGACCAGCGCGTGCTCTCGCGCCTCGTCGGCACCGCCGCGATCGATACCCACGCACGCGAACTCGGCCTTTTCCTCTCCGACGCGACGATCGCCGAAGCGATCCGCAACGATCCGGCATTCCAGGGCGTCGGTGGTGCGTTCAGCCGCGACTATTTCACCGAGCTGCTGCGCCAGAACGGCCTCAACGAGCAGCGCTACTTCGCTGACCGGCGCGCCGAGGAAGTGCGCCAGCAGCTGACCGAAACCCTGACGACGGGGAATGTGCCCCCGGCGTTCCTGATCGACACCCTGCATCGCTACCGCGGTGAAACGCGCACGATCGCCCATATCACCCTCGACCCCGCCGTCTCGGGCAAGGTCGAGGCACCGGATGAGGCAAAGCTCAAAGCCTACTACGAGCAGAACAAGCGCCAGTTCGTCGCGCCCGAGTTCCGCAAGGTGCCGCTGATCCTGCTGACCGAAGCCGAGGTGCGCAAAAGCATCGCGGTCAGCGAGGATGACATGAAAGCGCTCTATGAGCAGGAGAAGCAAACCTTCTCCGTGCCTGAACGGCGCAAGATCCAGCAGCTCTCGTTCCCTGATGTGGCGGCTGCCACCAAGGCGCTGGAAGAACTCAGGAAGGCGTCCTCCTTCGATGAGGGCCTCAAGGCGCTCGGGCTCAAGGATACCGATATCGAGCTCGGCGCACTCGCCAAGAGCGAGATGATCGATGCGAAGATCGCCGACGCCGCATTCAAACTCGAGAAGGACCAGCTCTCCGAAGTCGTCGCCGGTACATTCGCGACGGTGGTGCTGCGCGTGACCGAGATCACACCCGGCAAGCAGAGCACCTTCGACGAGGTCAAAGAGCAGCTCCGTGACCGTCTTGCCGGCGAGCAGGTGACACGTCAGCTGCAGGATATTCATGACCGCGTGGACGATGCCCGCGCGGGCGGCGGCAGCCTCAAGGAAATCGCCGAGAAACTGAAGGTGCCGTTCTTCGAGATCGAAGCGACCGACCGCCAGGGTTTGACGCCAGATGGCAAGCCGGCGCTCGAACACCCCGAAGCCGCGCGCATCCTCGCCTCCGCGTTCGAAGGCGGCAGCGGGCTCGATCGCGAGGCCATCGAGCTGCAATCGGGCGGCTACGCCTGGATCGACGTCGGCGGCATCACGGCGGAGCGCCAGAAGCCCTTCGAGGAAGTCCAGGAGGCGGTCAAGACAGCCTGGCTCGAAAGCGAGCGCCGGACAGCCGTCAGCGCCGCGGCGCAGGCGATCGTCGATCGTGTCGCAAAGGGCGAGTCGCTTGAAGACATCGCCGCCGAGCTCGGGCTGAAGGTCGCGCTTTCGCAGCCGGCCACGCGCAGCCAGCAGACCGACGGCCTCTCGCGGGCGGCTGTGCAACGGGCGTTCTCACTCGCCAAAGGCACAGCAGCCGCAGTGGAAAGCGCGGACGGCAAGTCACGCTCCATCATCGTGGTGCGCGCGATCGTCGACCCGCCGGCGCCGACCGATGAACAGCGCAAGGCGCTCAGCGAGGAGCTGACGCGCCAGCTCCAGGGCGATTCGATCGGCGCCTACGTCAGCGCGCTGCAGACGCGGCTCGGCTTTACCGTCAACGAGGCCGAGTACCGCCGTACGCTCGGGATCGAAACGACGACGCGGTAGAGCCTTTGATTGCCGTGATCGCGGACGGCGTGGCGCCGGAAGCGCACTTTCGGGCAGGAAGCGCACCTTCGGTGCGACGCCTGCACGCGCTGCGGGATGCCCTCACCTATCGGCGTTCTCACCGCGCGGCGTTCGGCCGCCACCGAATGGCAGAACTCCGCGCAAGTGCTTTCCTCTTGGCCGATCTGCCACTAGGTTCGGCGCACTGATCCCGCCAACCCTCCGGAGCGATCCTCCCGATGTCGCGTTCTCCTGCCCCCCTTGTCGAGGCCGAGCCGACGCTCGATGCCTTCTCTGCCACCTATGGCCAAGGGCGTGCGCAGGTCGTCTGGACGCGGCTGGTGGCAGATCTCGAGACACCCGTCTCGGCGATGCTGAAGCTTTCGGATGCGCGACCGCTCAGCTTCCTGCTCGAGTCGGTCGAAGGCGGCGAGGTTCGCGGCCGGTATTCGATCATCGGCCTCGAACCGGACATCGTCTGGCGCGCTTTCGGCGACCGGGCCGAGATCAACCGCACGCCGCGTGAGACGCCCGACACCTTCACGCCCGAGGCGCAGCCGACGCTGGTTTCGCTGCGCGCCCTGCTCGATGCCTCGCGCATCGATACGCCGCCGGACCTGCCGCCGATGGCCGCCGGCGTGTTCGGCTATTTCGGGTATGACAACGTGCGGCTCGTCGAGCATCTGCCCAATGTGCCGCCCGACCGCCTCGGCGTACCCGACGCTATCCTCGTGCGGCCGACGGTCATGGTGATCTTCGACGCCGTGAAGGACGAGATGACGCTCGTCACGCCGGTCTATCCGCAGGCGGGCGGCAATCCAGCCGAGGCGTACGAGGCCGCGCGCCGGCGTTTGACGGCGGTCGTCAACGGCCTCGACGCACCGCTGCCGCATCATGCGCTGTCGGTTTTCGATCCGCTGGAAGCGCCAGAACCGGTCTCGAACACACCTCCCGAGGACTACCGGGCGATGGTCGAGCGCTGCAAGGAGTACATCGCGGCGGGTGACGCATTCCAGATCGTCGTCTCGCAACGCTTCTCGGCGCCATTCACACTGCCCCCACTCGCGTTGTATCGAGCACTCCGGCGCACGAACCCGTCACCGTTCCTGTTCTATCTCGAGTTCGGCGACTTCGCGCTCGTCGGTTCGTCGCCCGAGATTCTCGTGCGCGTGCGCGATAACCGCGTGACGTTGCGGCCGCTCGCCGGCACGCGGCGGCGCGGCGTCACACCTGAAGAAGATGCGGCCCTCGAACGCGAGCTCATCAACGATCCGAAAGAGCGCGCCGAGCATCTGATGCTGCTCGATCTCGGCCGCAACGACGTCGGCCGCGTCGCAAAAATCGGCTCGGTGACTGTGGCTTCGAGCTTCGATATCGAGCGCTACAGCCAGGTGATGCATCTCTCCTCGACCGTCCACGGCGACCTCGACCCGAAACACGACGCGATCGATGCGCTGATGGCGGGCTTTCCCGCCGGCACGCTTTCCGGTGCGCCGAAAGTGCGCGCGATGGAGATCATCGACGAGCTGGAGAAGGAGAAGCGCGGGCCGTACGCGGGCTGCGTCGGCTACTTCTCCGCCGACGGCAACATGGACACGTGCATCGTGTTGCGCACCGCCATCGTCAAGGACGGCCGCATGTACGTGCAGTCCGGCGCCGGCGTCGTTGCCGACAGCGTGCCGGAGGCCGAGCAGATGGAATGCGTTTATAAGGCCCGCGCCCTCTTCCGCGCCGCCGACGAAGCCGTTCGCTTCGCCGAAAAGTCCCGACGCGGCAATCGCTGACGCTCTCCACGTAAGGAACATCGCATGCCCGGCCCCCTCGACGGTATCCGCATCGTCGACCTGACTGCTGTTGTCTCCGGTCCGTTCGCGACGCTGCATCTCGCAGACATGGGCGCCGACGTGATCAAGGTCGAGCCGCCCGAAGGCGACATCATGCGCAACCCCGGCACCCCGCCGACCAAGGGCATGGGGCCGATCTTTCTCGCGGCCAATCGCAACAAGAAATCGATCTGCCTGGATCTGAAGCGTCCCGAGGCGGTCGATGTCGTCAAATGGCTCGCGACCAGCGCCGACGTCTTCGTCCACAACAACCGCCCGCAGGCGATCGAGCGCCTCGGTCTCGGCTACGATCAGATTCGCGCCGTCAATCCCGGCATCGTCTACGCCTACTGCCTCGGCTACAAGCGCTCCGGCCCCTACGGCGCCAAGCCCGCCTACGATGATCTCGTCCAAGGCGTCAGCGGTGCGTCGATGTTGTCAGCGCGCGCATCCGGCGGTGAGCCGACTTTCATGCCGAGCCTCATCGTCGACAAGACCACCGGCACCCACCTCGCCATGGCGATCCTCGGCGCCCTGCTGCACCGCGAACGCACCGGCCAGGGGCAACTCGTCGAGGTGCCTATGCTGGAGACGATCGCCGCATTCTGGCTCACCGAGCATCTCTACGATGCGACCTATGATCCGCCGCGCGGCCAGATCGGCTATGCGCGCCTGCTCAATCCGCACCGGCGGCCGTCGCGCTCGAAAGACGGCTACGTGTGCATGCTCATCGTCACCGACAAGCACTGGAACGCGTTCTGCAACGGCCTCGCCCGCGAAGATCTGCGCAATGATCCGCGCCTCGCGACAATCGGCGCGCGCGCCAATCATCAGCCGCTGGTCCAGCAGATTGTCAATGATCTCGCCCCAAGCCGCACGACCGCCGAGTGGCTCGCCTTCTGCGATACGCACGACATTCCCGCGATGCCGGTCAACGACCTCGAAGGCGTGCTCGAAGATCCGCATCTGAAAGAGACCGGTTTCTTCACCACACGCGAGCATCCGACCGAGGGCCCCGTCCGCACGATTGCGAGCCCGCTGGGTTTCTCCGAGACACCCGCCGAGTTCCGCCATCATGCCGGCCGCCTTGGCGCTGATGGGCCCGACATCCTGCGCGCGGCTGGCTACAGCGAGGCGGAAATCACGGCCCTCGAGGAGCGCGGCGTGATGAAAGTCGTGAGGTAGGGTCTTTGCTTCAGCATCCTCCTTGATCCCGCCCGCGTTCTCGTGTCCGTTCAGGCAAACAACAGACAAGGGAGCGCGTCATGGCCGAGGACAGGAGCTACGTGACGATCGAGCGCGGGCTCGGACCCGATGGACGGATCGCCGTCGTCGAATTCGACCGCGGCGATGCCATCAACGCGCTGTCACCGGAAGCCATGCGCCAGCTCCGTGCCGCAGCGCGCTCGTTCGAGGACGACATCGACACATCCGTGGTGGTGCTGACGGGCAGCGCGCGCGCTTTCTCCGCCGGCTTCGACCTCAAGGACACCGAGCGCCGGGCCAGCAGCGAGGAAGGCTTGAGCGCACTGCGCCGCTCGATCGCGGTCGGTCCTCGGATGTGCCGCGCCTGGTACGACATGGAGCAGGTCACGATCGCCGCCATCGAAGGCTTCTGCATCGGCGGCGGTGCGGCGCTCGCCGTGTCGCTCGACTTCCGGGTTGCGGCGCGCGGCGCGCACTTCCGCATTCCCGAGGTCGCGCTCGGCATGAATATGAGCTGGGGCTCGATCCCTCGGATGCTGCAGCTGATGGGTCCGGCGCGCACGAAGCAGGCGGTGATGCTGGCGTCCGAGCGGATCCCCGCCGAGCAGGCGTTCGAGTGGGGCCTCGTCGAGCATCTGGCCGAGGATGGGGCAACGCTGACGGCGGCCATGGCGTTCGCCTCGCGCATTGCCGCCGAGCCGCCCTTGCCCGTGAAGATGACGAAGGCGACCGTCAATCGCCTCTCGGGCGCCCTCGACGACCTCGCCAGCCACATGGACCTCGACCAGTTCGTCCTCACGACCAAGAGCGAAGACTCGAAAGAAGGCATCGCGGCCTTCCTCGAGCGGCGGCCCGCGCGTTTCCGCGGCCGTTGACGCAACCAGCACGATCGAGGTCCGTTATCACCCCATGGCAACCGCCCTCAAGATTCTCATCGGTCTCGCGCTCGCCTATCTGGCGATCCTCGCCGTCGCTTATCTCGCGCAGCGCCGGCTGACCTACTTCCCCAATCCGGCCCGCATACCACCGGCTCAACTCGGCCTCTCGGGCGTGACCGAAGACGTACTCGCAACACCCGATGGCGCACGGCTCATCGCCTGGTACGCTCCCGCGCCGCCGGGCCGTCCGACGCTCCTCTATTTTCACGGCAACGGCGGCAGCCTCGCCGGGCGCGCGATGCGCTTCCAGCGCTACCAGAACGCCGGATTCGGTATCCTGATGCTGTCCTGGCGCGGCTACAGCGGCAGCAGCGGATCGCCGAGCGAGGCCGCCAACTACGCCGACGCCCGCCTCGCCTACGACAGCCTGATCCACCGCGGCCTCGAGCCAACAGATATTTTCATCTACGGCGAGTCGCTCGGCTCGGGCGTCGCAACGCAGCTCGCGACCGAGGTTCCGGTTGCCGGGGTGATCCTCGACGCGCCGTTCACCTCGATCCCTGATGTCGGCGCGGCGGCCTATCCCTATCTGCCGGTGCGGCTGCTGATGTCGGAACGCTACGACAGCGCGAGCCGCATTGCCGCGATCAACGCGCCGCTGCTGATCCTGCACGGTGTGCGCGACGGGGTCGTTCCGTTTGCGATGGGCAAGAAGCTGTTCGAGCTGGCGCGCGAACCGAAACGGATGGTCGAGTTTGCGAGCGGGAACCATGTCGATCTCGACGCACACGGCGCTGTCGACGCCGTGCGCGCCTGGATTGGCGACGTGAGGAAATAGCCCGCGGCGCTACTTGCGGATCAGCTCGGTCTCGATCGTGATCTCGACCTCGTCGGAGACGAGCGGTACGCCGCGCGACAGCCCCCAGTCGGAACGCCGTAGCACGCCGGTCGCCGAAAAGCCGGATACGAACACGTCCTTGTAATTGGGATTGACCGCCGCGAGGGGATGCTCGCCGGTGAAATTCCACACCACGTAGAGCGTCACGGGATTTGTCACGCCGAGGATCGAGAGCTCGCCGCTGAGCTCGCCCGTCCGCTCGCCCATCCGCCGCACCCCCGTCGACCGGAAGCGGATCGTCGGATGGCGCCGCGCGTCGAAGAAGTCGGCGGATTTCAGAAGCTCATCGAATGCGGGCACGCCGGTCCACAGGCTCGACGCGTTCATCGTCACATCGACGCGGCTGGCTTCGGGGGCTTCGGGGTCGAACGAGACGCTGCCGTCGAGGCTCATCACCCGCGCCGACTGGCGCGACAGGCCGACGTGCGACCACGAGAAGCGGACGTTGGTGTAGTCCTTGTTGAAGCCGTAGGTCGCACTCTGCGCCGCGCTGACGCCGCTCCAGACAACCGTCAGAACTAGAGCCGCCAGCCCGAGAAGGCCCGCGCGCGCCGGCAATCGTGTCCGCGTCATCTCTGTCGGATCTCCTGCCACACCGTCCGGCGCCCGCGTGTCGCGGCGTCGGGTCTCCCGATCAAGCGGGCACATGATCGCGCGAGGTCGGCGATTGCAAGGCAGCACGCCGTTCAGGAGCCATCGAAACGTCGCAGATCGGAGTTGCGTTGCCTGCGGCGTGCGCTCAGCACGCGCCCGATGACTTGCCACGCCCTGTCCACCGCCACCCAGAGCGCCGCGACCGCGCTCTCCGGCGACCCAGCCGCGCCGTCTCCGGCATCGAACCGCAAGCGCGGCGGTCCCGAGCGTGCGCGACGGCGATGCAGCGGCGACTGAACCAGTGCGCCCTCACTGATCAGGCGGGCGAAATCGGCGACCGGCGCCTCGAACATGATCCCGGCCCACGTCCCGAGCCGCCAGCGGACGCGGGCTGTGACGCGACATCCGCTCGGCAACCGTAACGCGATCATCTCCCGCCGCCGGAGCCTGCGGCCCCCCTGGAGGCAGGCGCCATAGAGCGTGATCCCCCGGATCGTGGTCGGATGAGGCCCGATGACCGTCTGGGCTATCACGGAGAGCCTCGCGCGGTGAAAACGGCGGTATCTGAGCCTGCGGGCCAGAACCGCGTTACGGCGAATGCGCACCCCCGGCGGCGTCCCTACGGGCCCTACGGCTAGCCTCTTCAGCGGCGCTGCCGGTTCCCCTGTATACATCAGGCCGCCGCTCCTGCCGGTTGCTAAGACTCACAAATTACAGCTATAGATTGTATTTGGTGTCCGTTAACACCCGCTGAATGAGGCCCAGCCGATTTGATCATGCCCGCCGAACGGGCATTCCGCCGGAACTTCAGACTCCCCGTCCCGGACCGACGCATGGTTCCATGCCCCGCTGGAAGCGCGCCAGAAGGCAAGGACCATGGGTGACCGTTACGATCGAGGCTGGAACAAGGGGCCGCGCCCGCCATTCGTCGCTGGCCTGCGCCGCCCGCCACCGGAGATTCTGACCTGGGGGCTTCAGCCGTCGGCGCCGGGGATCGGCCACAACGGGGGCCCGCCGCTCGAGGTTCCGGTCAACGATGCCTTCGTGCACTACCGCTGGCGCAAGGCCCATCGCGAGGCCTGGAAGAACCCGCCCTATAGCATCATGATGTTTCGCCTCAAGCGCGCGGAAGCGGCAGGCGTCACCTACGAAGCATACACGTCCGAGCTGCTCGATAGCGGCCGCCACCTCCAGGCGGGCGATCCCAAGAAGGAATAGCCGCGGACGCGTACGGCATCGCTTATTTCTTGCCGCGGACGGCAACGCCTTCGGCTACTGCCGCCGCGGAACTGCCTCGCGGTTGGCATTTATGCCTCGCGCTCTTCGAGCGCCACCAAGCAGCCAGCACGATCGGTCCACTCGGTAGCGGCCGAAGGCCGCGAGGCTGATCTCCAACCGGCGAGGCAGCGGCCGCGGCGCGCGTAGCCGGAGGCGTGCGCGGCCGCGGCAAAGAAAAGCTCTACTCCACCTTCTGCGGCCGCATGTCCTCGCGGTTGATACCCGCAACCGTGACGGGCTTCTTCATCGCGTCGCGGCGGAAGGGCTCGCCGAGCTCCTGATTGAGGATCACTTCGATGAAGGTCGTGACGCCCTTCTTCTGGGCCTCGCAAGACTCCGCGATCGCGGCCTTCAGCTCATCCTGCGTGCGCGCAACGACACCCTTGAGGCCGCAGCCTTCCGCGACCTTGGCGTAGCTGAGCTCGGGGTGGAGCTCGGTGCCGACGAAGTTGTCCTCATACCAGAGCGTGGTGTTGCGCTTCTCCGCGCCCCACTGGTAGTTGCGGAACACAACCATCGTGATGCCCGGCCATTCCTGGCGCCCGATCGAGCCCATTTCGCTCATCGAGATACCGAACGCGCCGTCGCCCGCGAAGCCGACCACTGGCGTATCGGGGCAACCGATCTTGGCGCCGATGATCGCCGGGAATCCGTAACCGCAGGGACCGAACAGACCGGGTGCCAGATACTTGCGGCCCTTTTCGAAGGTCGGATAGGCGTTGCCGATCGCGCAGTTGTTGCCGATGTCGCTCGAGATGATCGCCTCTTTCGGCAGTCCGGCCTGGATCGCGCGCCATGCCTGACGCGGCGAAAGCCGTTCGGGCTGACGCTTGCGGGCGCGATCGTTCCAGCTCGTGCCGGGATCGTCGTCCTCATGATCCATGCCCGACAGCGCCTGCTGCCACGCCGACTTGGTCTGATGGATCAGGGCCTTGCGCGCGTCGCGACCGGCATTCCCGGCGCCGGGCGATAGTTTCCCGAGGATCTGGCGCGCGACGAGCTTTGCGTCACCGACGATGCCGACGGTCACGGGCTTGGTGAGGCCGATGCGGTCGGCGTTGATGTCGACCTGGATGATCTTGGCCTCTTTCGGCCAGTAGTCGATGCCGTAGCCGGGCAGCGTCGAGAACGGATTGAGGCGGGTGCCCAGCGCCAGCACCACATCGGCCTTGGCGATCAGCTCCATCGCCGCCTTCGAGCCGTTGTAGCCGAGCGGACCTGCGGCAAGCGGATGGCTGCCGGGGAAGCTGTCGTTGTGCTGGTAGCCGCTGCAGACCGGCGCATCGAGCTTTTCGGCAAGCGCGACGCAATCGGGGATCGCATTGCCGATCACCACGCCGGCGCCCGAGAGGATCACCGGGAACTTGGCGTCGGAGAGCAGCTTCGCCGCGTCCGCGATCGCTTCGGCGCCGCCGGCCGGACGCTCGAACTCGACGATGGCGGGCAGTGTGATATCGATCACTTGGGTCCAGTAGTCGCGCGGAATGTTGATCTGCGCCGGCGCGGAAAGACGCTTCGCCTTGAGGATCACCCGGTTCAGCACTTCGGCGACGCGCGAGGGATCGCGCACCTCTTCCTGATAGCAGACCATGTCGCGAAACAGCGCCATCTGCTCGACTTCCTGGAAGCCGCCCTGGCCGATCGTCTTGTTGGCCGCCTGGGGCGTCACCAGCAGCATCGGCGTATGGTTCCAGTAGGCGGTTTTCACCGGCGTGACGAAATTGGTGATGCCGGGGCCGTTCTGCGCAATGCACATGGCGATCTTGCCGGAGGCGCGCGTGAAGCCGTCGCACATGAAGCCGCCATTCATTTCATTGGCGACGTCCCAGAACGTGATACCGGCCTTGGGGAAATAGTCGGAGATCGGCATGAACGCCGACCCGATGATGCCGAACGCGTGCTCGATCCCGTGCATCTGAAGCACTTTCACGAAGGCTTCTTCGGTCGTCATCTTGGTCATAGGCCGCTCCCTGTGGTGTCTGCCGTTGTCTGTTGTTGAACGATCAAAGTGGACATCCTGCGGGTCGCCGCGCGGCTCATGCCGCGCTGCCGCGTCTCGCTCACCAGGACGTTTCGTCTCAGTGTTTGACACTTGGCCCGGCACGCTGTCAATTGATGGCGAGATCGGCAAGTATGCTGAAGGGACCGCCCGCAGAGCGCGGCCCGTGGAGGATGCCGGAGGACCGCCATGCAGGACACGGCCGCACGGACAGAAGCCGACACAGCGACCGCCGACCCCGTACCCGACCTGATCCGTCGTGCCCGAGAAGCGATGGCCGCCTACGCCGCCGAAATCGCCGCCGGCGGCCAGGCCCGCATCGATGAAGCGGTGACCGCGCTGGCGTGGTCGATCTACAAGCCCGAAACCGCCAAGCGCTACGCCGAGATCGCGGTCGACGTGACGGGCATCGGCAACGTCGAGAGCAAGATCACCAAAAACCAGCGCAAGACCTTCGGCACGCTGCGCGATCTGTTGCGGGCGAAATCGACCGGTATCATCGAGGAGATCCCCGAGAAGGGGCTCGTGAAATGGGCCAAGCCCGTCGGCGTCGTCGCCGCGATCACGCCGTCGACCAACCCGCAGGCGACGCCGGTCAACAAGGCGATGATGGCACTCAAAGGCGGCAATGCCATCGTCATCGCGCCGCCACCGAATGCCTGGGCGGCGACGGAGCCGGCCGTCGCCGGCATGCGCACCGAGCTGGCGCGGATCGGCCTCCCCGCCGATCTCGTGCAGATGCTGCCGGGTCCGGTGACGCGAGGAATGACCACACGCCTGATGGAGCTGGCCGACCTCGTGGTCGCAACAGGCAGCCAGGCGAACGTGAAAGCGGCCTACAAATCAGGGAAACCGGCGCTGGGGGTTGGCCTCGGCAACGCGCCGGTCATCATCGATTCTTCGGCGGATCTCGATGATGCGGCCAACCTGATCATGCAGTCGAAGACCTTCGACAACGCGACATCGTGCTCGTCGGAAAACGCGGTCGTCATCGTCGATGATGTCTACGCCGCCGCTATTCGCGCGTTGGAGAAGCACGGCGGCTACATGGCGGACGCGCCGGAACGCGCGCGCATCGTCGAGCGCCTGTGGATCGACGGCAAGCTCAATCGCGCCGTGATCGCGCAAGGGCCGGAGCGGCTCGTGGATGTGTTCGAGCTATCGCCACGCGCGCGCGGCTGCCGGTTCGTGATGGCCGAGGAGACGGGCATCGGCAAAGCGCATCCGCTCTCGGGCGAAAAGCTCTCGCTGGTGCTGACGGTCTATCGCGCGAAGGATTTCGCCGATGCCAAGCGCATCGTGAAGGACATTCTCGATTATCAGGGCCGCGGTCATTCCTGCGGCATCCACACCAGGGACATGGCGCACGCCCGCGCGCTCGCGGCCGACACGGATGTCGTGCGCGTGCTGGTCAATCAGGCGCACACGTTCGGCAACGGCGGCGGCTTCAACAACGCGCTGCCGTTCACGCTCACCATGGGCTGCGGCACATGGCAGGCGAACGCTTTCTCCGACAATCTCTCCTGGCGCAACTTCGTCAACATCACCCACCTCGTCACGACCATTCCGGAGGACAGGCCGTCCGAAGAGGCGCTGTTCGGTGCGTATTGGGCGAAGTGGGGTAAGTAGCCTCGACATGCGCCGTTCGACGACGGATGCGCGCGATGCAGCCGGGCGCGAGAGGAAATCGGCGATGAACGACAGGGTATCGAGCCACTACAGCGACGATGGCGATCTCGCCGGCGCGATCGCCGACCGGCTGCGCGCAGCGGGCAAAGACCCCGGGCGCCTGACGTCTGCCGATCTCGGCGCCATCGACGAATTTCATATCCGCGGGCGCAAGGCGACGCTCGAGCTGGCCGAGGGCTTGAACCTCACCGCGGACTCGCATGTTCTCGATCTCGGCAGTGGCCTTGGCGGTCCCGCACGGACTCTTGCGGAGACGTACGGATGCCACGTCACCGGCCTCGACCTGACACCGGCCTTCTGCACGGCAGCGACAGCGTTGAGCCAGTGGGTAGGTCTCGGCGACAAGGTCACCTTTCAGCAAGGCGACGCAACGCAGCTCCCGTTTGCCGACGGCACGTTCGGCGCGGCGATGACCATTCACGTCGCGATGAACATCGCCGCGAAAGACCGGATGTACGCCGAAGCGCGGCGGGTGCTGAAACGCGGCGGGCGCTTCGGCATCTATGACATCCTGCAGGGCGACGGCGGCGACGTCCTCTATCCCGTGCCCTGGGCACGCGAGCCTTCGATCAGCCATGTCGCCACGCCGGACGAAATGCAAGCGCTGCTGAGCGGGGCAGGGTTCAAGATTGTCGGCGTCGTCGACTCGACGGACGAAGGCCAGCGCTGGTTCGAAGCGATGGCTGAGCGGATGAAACGGGGATCAGCGCCGCCGCTGACGTTCCGCACCTTCCTCGGCGACGACTTCCCCGAGATGGCGCGCAATCAGGTGCGCAACCTGCAAG
>CAZKZT010000029.1:0-17107 GCA_964557265.1 uncultured Hyphomicrobium sp. | reverse complement strand
GAGAAGGAATTATGCTCAACCCGGAACTGGCGTCCCTGACATACGTCGGACGCTACACCGCCGGTTCATCATCGGGATGCTTCGGCACGGCGCGCGCCTGCCATGCCGGGCCAAGATCCTTCAGCTCCGCCTCGATGCATTCGACGTGCAGACGCACGGCGCCGCCGCCCGCAAAGATGAGCGTCACATGCCCCCGCGGATCCTCGGGCGCGGCCGGCTCGAATTGGGCCGCCAGCAGCTCCAACACCTCATGGCCCGCCGTGAGATCGAGGCCGCTGACCTGGGCGCCGAGAACGCGCTCGAACCGCAAGGCCGCCTGCCGCCGGGTCGCCGCCTCGGGCTTGCCTGAGGCGAGCGTCGTTGCCCAATCGAACCGGTTCAGGATCGCGGCAAAGCGGCGCTCCTTCGGCACGTAGGCCATATCGCTGATTTTCAGCACCGCATCCTGCAGATGCGCGGAAATGACCTTCAGGTCATCGTCGTCGAGAGCGATGAGTTTGAGCGTGCTCATGGCCAGTCCCGGTGGGCGGGACACGCAGCGCATATCGCTCCGTCCCCGGCAGGGTGTGAGCGTGACAGATAGCCCCCGCGGCCCCGCAGTGCAACAAGACGTATGGATCGCCAGGCCCCTGTTCGGTTAACCTCGACCCCAATCAAGAACCAATCTTCAAGGGGAGAAACACCATGGCAGATCCAGCAGGCGTTGCCGTCGTCACCGGCGGCTCGAGTGGTATCGGCGAGGCGAGCGCCCATCGCCTTGCCCGCGACGGGTACCGGATCGCAATCGTCGATGTGAACGCCGCCGCCGCGGAGAAGGTCGCCGCCGCAATCGGCAATGGCGCCCGCGCCTACACTTGCGACGTCGCCGATGCCGCGGCGGTCGACGCGACCGCGGCCGCGATCGAGAAGGACATGGGCGCGCCACATGTTCTCGTCACCTGCGCCGGCCTGATCCCCAACGCCGAGTCGATCCTCGACATGGACATGGCAGCCCACGACCGCATGTGGCAGGTCAACTACAATGGCACGCTGCACTGCTGCCGCTCGTTCGCGCGCCGCATGATTCCGGGCAAGCGCGGCGCCATCGTCACCATCGGCTCGATCAACTCGGCCCAGCCGCTGCCGATCCCCGCCTACAACATGGGCAAAGCCGCCGTCGCGCGCCTGACGCAGCTTCTCGCGGTCGAACTCGGCCGCCACAACATCCGTGTCAACAGCGTCGGGCCGACCTATGTGATGACACCGCCGCTGCGCGAGAAGGTCGCGTCCGGCCAGCGCGACCTGAAAAAGATCATGGGCGTGCACGCGCTCCCGTATCTGCCCGAGCCCGGCGACATCGCCGACGCGGTTGCGTTCCTCGCTTCCGATCAGGCGCGCACGATCACCGGCATCCTGCTGCCGGTGGATTCGGGCTGGCTCGCCGCGCTGCCGGTCCTCACCTACGCCGGCGGCGTGCCCTGGGAGACGTGAGCCGCCGCCCGCTCACCGCGCATCCGCGAGCGTATCGCGTAGCAGCGTCAGCGCCCGCACCGCGAAGGCGCGCATGTTGGCCTCGCGATCCGGCGATCCCGTCTCGAGCGTGATCACCGTATCGACCGGCCCCGACACCGCCATGCACGAGTGGCCTGCCGCATCGCCGTAGCGATTGCCAGTCGGCCCCGAGGCGCCCGTTTCCGACAGCGCCCAGGTCGCACCGAGTTGCTCGCGTGCCTGCTTCGCCAGCAGCGCCGCATAGGGTTCGCTCGCCGAGCGCATCGTGCGCATGTCGTCGTCGGTGATGGTGGTGAGCGCCGAGCGCGCCTGCCGCGTGTAGACGACCGCGCCACCGAGGTAATAGGCCGACGCGCCTGGAACCGACAGCAACGCCGCGCTGATCAGCCCACCCGTCGACGACTCTGCGATCGCGATCGTTTCGCGGCGGGCTTTCAGAATGGCGCCGATTTCAGCGGCGATGGGGAGTAGGGTCTGCACTTCGTATCCTCCAACTTGCGGCAACCGAGCCGTTTTGCGGGCCCGCTGGTCTCCCTCTCCCCGCCTGTGCGGGAAGAGAGAATTATCGCAACCACGCGCCCACATCCACCAGCGCCCGCTCGGCCATCAGGCGCTTGCGCGCGAAGCCGCGCTCCTTGCCTTTGATGCGTTTGCCGTTGGCGTCGGTCTGCGGCTCTTCGATCGGCGGGAACAGGCCGAAGTTGACGTTCATCGGCTGGAATGAGCGCGGGCCTTCACTTGCCCCCTCGATGTGCCCGCCAGTGATGTGGGCCACCAGCGCACCGAGCGCCGTCGTCGGTGGCGGTGCGCCGAGTGGCTTGCCGAGGCGCTCCGCCGCCGCAAGCCGCCCCGCAACGAGACCGATCGCGGCGCTTTCCACATAGCCCTCGACACCCGTGATCTGTCCGGCGAAACGCAGGCGCGGCATCGCCTTCAGGCGCAACTGGCTATCGAGCAGCTTCGGGCTGTTGAGGAAGGTGTTGCGATGCAACCCGCCGAGGCGTGCGAACTCCGCGTTCTGCAGCCCTGGGATCATGCGGAAGATGCGCGTCTGCTCGCCGTGGCGCAGCTTGGTCTGGAAACCGACCATGTTCCACAGATTGCCGAGCGCGTTGTCCTGGCGGAGCTGCACCACGGCATACGGCCAGCGGCCAGTGCGCGGATCGTCGAGACCGACCGGCTTCATCGGCCCAAACCGCAGCGTCTCGCGACCACGCTCCGCCATCACCTCGATGGGCAGGCAGCCCTCGAAGTAGGGCGTGTTCTGCTCCCACTCGCGGAACGAAGTCTTCTCGCCCGCCAGCAGCGCATCGATAAACGCCTCGTACTCTTCCTTGTTCATCGGGCAATTCAGGTAATCAGCGCCGGTGCCGCCGGGCCCCGCCTTGTCGTAGCGCGACTGGCGCCACGCGATCGTCTGATCGACGCTGTGAAGATGCACGATCGGCGCGATCGCGTCGAAGAAGGAGAGTTCGCCCTCCCCCGTCAGCTTGCCGATCGCCTCGCCGAGCGCCGCCGACGTCAGCGGCCCGGTCGCGACGATGACGCTGTCCCACGCCTCCGGCGGCAGGCCCGCGATCTCCCCGCGATCCAGGGTCACCAGTGGATGGGCGGCAAGACGGGCCGTCACTTCGGCAGAGAACGCGTCGCGATCCACAGCGAGTGCACCACCGGCCGGCAACTTGTGCGTGTCTCCTGCCGCCATCACCAGCGATCCGCCGCGGCGCATCTCCTCGTGCAGGAGACCCACCGCATTGTTGGCCCAGTCATCCGACCGGAACGAGTTCGAACACACCAGCTCGGCCAGATTCTCTGTCTGGTGGGCCTCGGTCATGCGGACCGGGCGCATCTCGTGAAGAACGACGGGAACGCCGGCACTGGCGATCTGCCATGCGGCCTCTGAACCCGCGAGTCCCCCTCCGATCACATGTAAAGGTCTTTCTTCTGCCATCACTCTGTTTTCTGTGGACAACCTAGGCCCATGAGGGACATTGGCTTTTGCTGACGAATCATCGCTTTGTGTCGGCTGGTGCGGGCGGGGGCTCGAGGGGAAGAATGCGCTGGTTGGGGCCGATAGGACTGTTGCTCGTCACGACACTGACGGGATGCACGTATGAGCGCACCGGCCCGGTCCTGCTCCACTACGCCGAGGTCAAGTCCCAGGCGCCCTCCGACAACACTGTCTACGTCTGCCATGCCTATGGCTGCAAGATGCAGACGCGCTTTCGGTTCACCGAGCAGGACATCGCGTCGCTCCGCGACCTGATGAAGAAGATGCGCAACAGCGACGACGCCAAGGGTGAGCGCCGGGCGGTTGCCTACGCGATCGGCTGGATGGAAAACCGCGTCGGCAAGGCTATCGGCACCGACAAAGACCGCCCGGGCATGGATTTCACCGCCTCCGGCGATCCGACCCAGCAGGATTGCGTGGACGAGGCGACCAACACCACCTCCTACCTCAAGGTGCTCGACCACAACGGCTTCCTGAAGCACCACACGATCGCTCGCCCGATGGCCAAGGAGAATTACCTCCGCGGCGTCGCCGGCTGGACCCATTGGACGGCCGTATTGGTTGAAAAGAGCGGCCAACGCTGGGCGGTCGACAGCTGGATCTACGCCAACGGCGAGAACCCCGCGATCGTCGAAGCCGAGAAGTGGTACATCGACAGCCTCAACAACCTGCCGATTGCGATGCGGTGAGCGGGCGTGCCCCTCACCGCTGCAACCAGCAACAGCCCTCCCAAAGCTCCTCCTCGTCCGACAGCAGCACCTGGAAGGCGTAGTCGTAGTCGGACATGCCATCGCTGCAGTATTGCTGATGCGTGACGGTCGCGCGCACGGACTGCCCCTTCTCATTGCGCATGCGATAGAGCAGCGGGAACATCCGCGCCACAGACGGCTGGACACGCTCCACTGTCAGCTTCGATCGGCTGTCGGGATCGGACATCTCCGCCACCTTGGGGCCGAGCGTCACGCCCCAGAAAGGCTCGGTGCCGCCGCACTGGAAGGTCTGCCCCTTGAGATCGACAGGATCGTCGGCCGCGGCAAGGAAGCGCTCGCTGACCCATCCGGTGGCAGGGCCGACCACGACCTCCACCCAGCGCTGCTTGTTGACCAGCTTCGACCGGCCACTGCCGAGCACATTGGTGGCGTCAGCGGAGAGGCTCGTGATCTGCGCCCAATCGGATAGCTTGCCGCCGTCCTGCGGCTCGTCACGGACGATGAGCCTGTCGCCCGCAGCGACACCCGTTACCTTGTACGTCTCGAAGGCTGTCGCCGGTCCGGCGAGCAGGAGGACGGTGAGTGTCAGCGCAGACCAAAGACGCAGGCCCATCGAACGCGTCATGCTTGTTCCTCAAATTCAACTTCGCGGGGCGCCAATCTAGCCTCGCATCGTGGCACCGCACCAGAACATTCAAAATGTTGAATATGGTGCGTCGATCCCCCTAAGATCGCGGCCAACAACACCGGCGCCGCGGCGCTGGCCTCGGAGAGCGAAACCATGCCGACTTTCCGCACGATCGACACGGGCCTGCGCGATGGCCGCGCCCAGATCGCCTTCGATGAGGCGCTGATCGAGCTGCACAAGGCCGGCGCGATCCCCGACACGATCCGCTTCCTGCGCTTTCCGCCGACCGCGCTGATCGGCCGCCACCAGGCGATGCGCCAGGAGGTCAAAGTCGATCACTGCAAAGCCAACGGCATCGGTCTCGTGCGCCGCATCACGGGTGGTGGCGCGATCTACTTCGACGAAGGTCAGATCGGCTGGGAGCTGGTCCTGGCGCGCAAGCGCCTGCCGATGCCCTCGCTCGGCGACTATACGCGCGCGATTTGCGAGGCGGCGGCGCATGGCCTGTCGCAGGGCTTCGGTATCAACGCGCGCTTCCGGCCACGCAACGACATCGAGGTCGGCGGGCAGAAACTGTGCGGTACCGGCGGCTTCTTCGACGGCGACACGCTGTTCTACCAAGGCACCGTTCTGATCGATGTCGATCCGGCGCGGATGATGGCGTGCCTCAATGTGCCCGCAGCAAAACTGCAGAAGCGCGACCTCGACAAACCGGAGCAGCGCGTCACAACGCTGAAGACCTTGCTCGGCGGGACGGCGCCGAACGTCAGCGCCGTGCAGCAGGCGATCCTGCGCGGGTTCACGGAAAAGCTCGGCATCGAAGCGGTGCCAAGCGCACCGACCGACACAGAAGAGGCACTGGCAGCGCAGATCTTCAAGGAAACCATCGGTACCGACGAATTCGTTTACGGCATCGACGATCCGCGCGGCGCCGGCATCAGCGAAGCCTCGATCACGGGCGCGGGCGGCACCGCATCGGCGTATGTCCGCCTCGAAGGCGCCGGCGCCACGCGCCGCGTGCGCGAAGTGCTGCTGACCGGCGATTTCTTTGTAACACCCCCGCGCATGGTCCTCGATCTCGAAGCGGCGCTGCGCGGCGTTCTCGTCGGCGATGTCGGGGCGACGGTGGACGCCTTCTTTGCGGCATCCCGGCCCGATCTGCTGACGATCGCTCCCGCCGACTTCCGCAAAGTGATAGAGGAAGCTGTCACCGCTGGTGGCCAGCCATAGCTGGCTGGTCCAAAGAACCGCGGTCGAATTCGGCAGGAGCTTCGATGGCGGGCGTGCACGGTAGTTTCGGATGGGCGGTCGCGGCAGCGGTTCTGCTGGGAGCCGCAACGGTGCCGGCAGCGGCGCAGCCCACAGGCGATCGCGACAACAGCCGCTCCAATGAGTCTGGCCGGCAGGTGCCGACAGCGCCGGTCCAGCGCGTGCCGCCACCGCGCGAACGTCCGGCGTGGATGGCACCGCTCACAGAGCGCGACAAGGCACGCATCGAAACCATCGTCGAAAGCCGCAGCAAGGGCCGCGCCCGCGCCGAGGCTGACAGCGGCAACCGCGCCGCGCGTGCCGCCATCGCGCTCATGGATCTCGACGCCATCCCCATCGTCGAGAAGCAATTGCTCGGCACCTGGCAATGCCGGACCTACGGGCTCGGCGGCACGCTCTACCCCCAGCGCGGTGCTGACGTCACCGCGAACTTCCGCTGCCGCGTCGATCGCGACAAAAGCGGGCTCGTATTGAAGAAGCTGACCGGATCGGTGACGTGGCTCGCACGCCTGACACCGATCACCTCGCAATCGATGCTGTATTCCGGCACCTACATCGCACGCGGCGACAGGCAGCCGATCTACCCGGCCGGTGACGCCTATCATCATCAGGTCGGCATCCTGCAGCAGCTCGATCGCGACCGGTTCCGCATCGAGATGCCGCGCCCGACCCACACCGCCACGTCAGATCACGACGTCGTCGAGCTGTTCCGCGAGAACTGAAAGCTCACCGCTGCTTCGTTGTCGCCACATCAGCGGTGCGGCTGCGCCGGTCGCTCACACGCGGCGGACGCGAGCGGATGAAAGCGTCCGCGTCGTGCGGCGTGAAGCGGTAATGCCCCGTGATCCGGTCCACGAACAGCGAATCCTCGAATTGCGGGCCCCAGCCGCGGTTGTGCACGACCATCGGCCGCCCCGATGGCGCGATCCGATCCGACACCACCGCGATATGGAACTGCGACACCCGGCCATTCGGCCGATGATAGGTGACGACATCGCCGGGCAGATAGTCCTCGGCGAACTCTGAAATCGCGAGGCTCGTGCCGTAGCGCTCGAAGAAGCGGCGGACGACCTCGACGCGGCGATGATCAATATTCGGATCACCGCGGCCGAGGCGCGAGGTGTGGATCAACTCCTGCAAGTCGATCCCGAGGGCGCGGTAGGCGCGCACCACCACATCGGTGCACACGCCGTAGAGCGGCTGCGTATCGCCGCGCGGATAGGCAATCGTCACGTAGCTAGGGTTGTAGACCACGAAACCTTCGGTCTGCGTACCGGCCGCGTCGGCAAGCGCGCGTCCGAAGGCAGCGGGCGCTTGCGGTGGCGCGGTATCGGCGTCGACCACCGGTTCCAATTCTTCGGGCAGGCAGATCGGCGCTGCCGCCGCGCTCGCGACCGCTTCACCGATGAGCGGGACAAAGGGCGCGCGGCTGCGCGTGTCGGGCTGCAGCGGCATGTCCTCCAATGCGAGATCACCATGCCATGGCGCGGGCGGCGGATCGGCCGCCGCAACCGCAACGCGGCTGCGCGTGTCGGGCTGCAGCGGCATGTCCTCCAATGCGAGATCACCATGCCATGGCGCTGGCGGCGGATCGGACACCGTAACCGCAACGCGGCTGCGCACATCCGGCACCAGCGGCATGTCCTCCAATGCGAGATCGCCATGCCACGGCGCTGGCGGTGGATCGGACACCGTAACCGCAACGCGGCTGCGCACATCGGGCGCCAACGGCATCGCCTCCAGTGCGAGATCACCATGCCACGGCGCGGGCAGCGGATCGGCCGCCGCAACCGCAATGCGGCTGCGCACATCCGGCGCCAACGGCATCGCCTCGGTGGCCAAGTTGCCGCGCCATGGCGCGAGCGCCGCCGTGCTTGGCCCCCACGTTCCGAATTCGATCAGCGCCAACAAGGTCAATGATACGACCACGATAGCGATCGCAGCCCAATCCACGCCGCGCCGTGCCGATGTCCGGGCACCGTCGCGCGCAGCAACGCGAGCCTTTCCGAGTTGTCGAGGCGCCTCAATGTGTCGAGGTGTCGGCACCGCCGCCGGAGCCGCGCTCTTCCGCGCCTGCGCGGGCACAGGCTTCCGGCTGTTCTTGGCCTGCTGGCGCGATTTGCGGCGCCCGTTGTTCTTCTTCACCCCTTGTGTCCCACTCGACCGGTCCCCACCGTACTGCAATCCTAAAACACTAACCTTATGGTCGCAGACGGCACAAGCAGCCGCGGCACCGTAACCCCATCCCGGCATTCCGCTTGACGCCCCGGCTGAACGCGGCAAACGTCCGTCCCGTCGTCCAGTCCGCGCCTCTCGATCGCGCCCGAACAACGGAATGTCTCCTCCCATGGCCGGCCCGCTCCTCAATCTCATGCGCCTCGCACGCGCCGGGCTCGTATTCGCGCAGCATGGGGTGAGCTTCGTGCCGCAGGGCGTGCCGGTGCCCTGGCCGCTCAGGATCGCGCGCGCGCTGACTTGGCCCGTACGGATTCTGGCCGCACCCTTCCGGCGTGGCGAAAGCGCCGACGCCCGCGTCAGCAGCGCGCTCGCGCGGCTGGGACCGAGCTACGTCAAGGCTGGCCAATTCCTCGCCGCCCGCGCCGACGTGATCGGGCCGGACCTCGCCCGCGATCTCGCGCGGCTGCAGGACAAGATGCCGCCGTTCCCGCAGGCGGACGCGCGCGCCGCGATCGAAGCCGCGCTCGGCGGCAAGCTCGAGGATCACTTCGCCGAGTTCGGCCCGCCCATCGCCGCCGCATCGATCGCGCAGGTCCACAAGGCCGTCGTGATCGAGGATGGCGTGCGCCGTACGGTCGCGGTGAAAGTGCTGCGTCCCGATGTCGAACGCCGCTTCAAGAACGATCTCGACAGCTACTTCTTCGCCGCCCGCCTGATCGAGCGCTTCCATCCGCCGACGCGCCGGCTGAAGCCGGTCGCCGTTGTCGAGACACTCGCACGCACGACCGAGATCGAGATGGATCTCCGGCTCGAAGCCGCGGCCATGTCCGAGATGGCCGAGAACATCAAGGACGATCCCGGCTTCCGCGTGCCGACCGTCGACTGGAAGCGCACCTCCAAGCGCGTCCTCACGATGGAGTGGATCGACGGCGTGCCGCTTGGCGACCGGGCGAAGGTGCTCGCCGCCGGGCACGAGCCACGCGCGCTTGGGTTGACCGTGCTGCAGTCGTTCCTGCGCCACGCGATGCGCGATGGCTTCTTCCACGCCGATATGCACCAGGGCAATCTGCTCGTCGATGCCGAAGGCCGCGTCGTTGCCGTCGACTTCGGCATCATGGGCCGGCTCGGACCCAAGGAGCGCCGCTTCCTCGCGGAAATCCTGCACGGCATCATCACGCGGGACTACCGCCGCGCGGCGGAAGTGCACTTCTGGGCAGGCTATGTGCCGCCGCATCATCCGGTGGAAGTGTTCGCGCAGGCGCTCCGCGCGATCGGCGAGCCGATCCAGGGCCGCGCCGCGGGCGAAATCTCGATGGCGGACCTTCTCGGCCAGCTCTTCGCCTACACCGAGGTCTTCGACATGGAGACCCGGCCCGAGCTGATCAACCTGCAGAAGACGATGGTCGTCGTCGAAGGCGTTGCCCGCGGCCTCGATCCCGACCTCGACATCTGGACTGCGGCCGAGCCGATCGCGCGCGACTGGGTCGAGCGCAACCTCGGTGCGGCCGGCGCGCTCAAGGACGCGCGCGAAGGCGTCTCCGAAATTGGCCGCCTGCTCGCCGATGCGCCGACACTGCTGGGGCAAGCCGAGCGCACATTCCTCGCTCTCGCCGACGCCGCACGCTCCGGCGTCCGCCTCGATGATGCGACGGTCTCACGCCTCGCCGCAGCCGACGTGAAGGGCAACCGCGCGAGCCGCGCGGCGCTGTGGATCGGCGCACTGGCGCTGGTCGCGATCGCAATCGGCCTCTGGCGCGGATAGGGTTGCGCGCGCCAGCCTTGTGCCCGCCGCCGCCCGGTGCCATCGTCACGACGCGGCCGGCTACAAGAACAGGCAAATGGCGGAAACGACCCAGCGACCGGCAATCGACGTGTCTCCGAGCTCATCGATGAGCACGACGCGCCGCATCTTGATCCTCGTTTCGGCGATGCTGTCGGTAGCGCTGTACTTCAGCTCGATCCTGGTTGCCTCGACCGTGCTGCCGCAGATGCAGGGAAGCTTCTCCGCGACGCCGGACGAGATTTCCTGGACGATGACGTTCAACATCCTCGCGACCGCGATCGCGATGCCGATGACGGGATGGCTCACAGCACGCTTCGGCCGCAGCACTGTGATGATCTGGTCGACCGGCACCTTCACGGTCGCGACGCTGCTTTGCGGGCTCGCGACCTCGCTCGAAGGCATGATCCTCTGGCGTATCGTGCAAGGCGCCGCGGGCGCGCCATGCGTACCGCTTGCGCAGACGATCCTGCTCGACACCTTCCCGCCGCGCCAGCACCGCATGGTGCTCGGCATCTACGGCATGGGCGTCGTGCTCGGTCCGATCATCGGCCCGACAATGGGCGGCTATCTCGCCGAGATCCTCAACTGGCGGTGGGCCTATTTCCTGCTGCTCCCCGTCGGCGTCGCTGCGACCCTCGGGCTCATGGCAACCCTTCCGGCGGACAAAGCGCGCGGCCCCGTCTATCTCAGCTGGATCGGATTCATCCTGCTCTCGCTTGCGCTCGGCGGATTGCAACTCGGCTTGTCCCGCGGCCAGCGGCTCGACTGGTTCGAGTCGACCGAGATCCAGATCACATTCCTCGTTTCCGTGATCTCGTTCTACATGTTCATCGCGCACAGTCTCGTCTCGCACCGGCCGTTCCTCGACCTGCGCCTGCTGCTCGATCGCAACTACAGCATCGGCCTCGCGCTGATCGCGATCTTCGGCATGTTGAACTTCACCCCTATGGTGCTTCTGCCACCGCTGATGCGCGTCTACATGGGCTACCCGGATGTGCTTGTCGGACAGGTCGTCGGCGCGCGCGGGCTCGGCGGGCTGCTCGGTTTCTTCGCCGTGATCTTCCTGTCGCGGCTCGACCCGCGCGTCAGCGTCGGCACCGGATTCGTACTGCAGCTGATTGCCGGCCTCTGGCTGATGCGGATCGATCTCAACGTCACGCCGCTCGAACTCGCGCTCAATGGCGCCATTCAGGGGCTGTCGTCCGGCGTGATCGTTGTCGCGCTGACGCTGGTCACGTTTGCCAATCTGCCGCGCGAAAAGATGCCGGAGGCAACCGCCGTCTATCATCTCCTGCGCAACATCGGCGCAAGCCTGTTCATCTCGATCTGTGTCGCCGAGGTCGTCCGCTCGACCGGCGTCAACTATGCGGTGCTGTCGGAACTGATCTCGCCTTACAACCGCACGCTCGCCCTGCCGTGGGCGGTCGGCTCGCTCGACACCTCCAATCCGGCCTCGCTCGCGCGTCTCTCCGGTGAGATCTCACGGCAGGCAGCGATGATCGCGCATCTCAACGCGTTCGGCCTCTACACGGTGGCCGCAGCCATATCGATGCCGCTGGTGCTGCTTCTGCGGACCGCCCGCAAACCGGATGCGTGAACGATCAATCCGCGATCTTGCCGCCTCCCGCCCGGCGTATCACGACGATCGACGGGCGCGGCGGCATGTCGGGCTGGAAGTCGGGCCAGCGCGTCGCCGGATCCTCGAACGTCGACGGACGGCCGAACGGCTTCCATTGGCGTACACCATCGGTGCCCGGATGCTGCACGGCGAGGAACAGCGTCTCGCCATCCGCCGTGAAGGTCGGCCCGCACACCTCGGCGCCGATCGGCGCACGAAAGAACAGCCGCGAGCGCCCGCGCGCCGCACCGTTCGTATCGACGGCATAGAGACCATCGGCCTTGCCGGTCTTGAGCCAGCTCGATCCCTGATCTGTCGAAACCCACAGACGGCCTTCGGCATCGAAAGCGCAGTTGTCGGGACTGGAAAACCAACCATGCGCCGTCGTGGCCGGATTCCACCGCGCGCCGATCTCCGCCACTGACGGATCACCGCACGTCACCAGCAGATCCCAGCGGAAGCGCGCCGCCGTGTGATCGCCGTCCGGCGCGGTCATCTCGACGATGTGGCCGAAAGCGTTGTCGGCGCGCGGGTTCGCAGCGTCGCGCTGCTCGGGCTTGCGGCGCGTGTTGTTGGTCAGCATGGCATAGACGCGGCCAGCGTTGGGCCCGCCCTGCGGCCCCGGCTCGACATCCTCCGGCCGGTCCATCGGTGTCGCTTTCAGAAGATCGCCAGCCATGCGCGCATCGATCACGACATCGGCCTGCGAGCGAAAGCCGTTCTCCGGCGTCAGCGGCCCCTCGCCGAACACGAGCGGCAGCCAGTCGAGCGTACCGTCGTCGTTGAAGCGCGCAACCGACAGTGTACCCTCGGAGAACAGCCGCATGTTGTGTGCGCGATCGTTCTCGCGATAGCGCGCGCGGCTCACGAAACGATAGATGTACTCGAAGCGCGCATCATCGCCGGAATAGAGCACGACGCGACCATCGGCATTGACGATGCACTCCGCACCTTCGTGGCTGAAGCGGCCGAGCGCGGTATGCTTCACCGGCACCGAGGTCGGGTCGCTGGGATCGATCTCGACGATCCAGCCGAAGCGATTAGGTTCGTTCGGCTCCTTGTCGACGTGAAAGCGCGGCTCGAAACGGCCCCAGCTGTACCAGTTGCTCGGCACGCGGTAGCGCGCGTAGCTCTTTGCTTCCGCGCCGCCGTGACCTTCGAGGTTCGGCTTGCCGTCCGCCGCCTTGGCGTCGGTCCAGAAGTAGCCGTGAAAATTCTCCTCGGTCGTGAGGTAGGTGCCCCACGGCGTGTGCCCGCCCGCGCAATTGTTGAAGGTGCCGAGCGCGCGCGTCCCCGTCGGATCGGCACTCGTTTGCAAACGCGCGTTGCCCGCGGCCGGACCATCGAACGTCATCGGCGTCGACGCGGTGATGCGGCGGTTGTACTTGCTGTCGAGAACAGGATGCCACTGATCTCCCTCGCGCACGATCTCGACCACGGTGACACCGTGCGCCGCCATCTCGATCTTCGTGTGCGCCTCAGTGATCTTCGAGAAATCGCCGAGCTGCAGGCGGTTGATACCGGGAAACATCACTTCCGGATTGACGTACTCGTGGTTCACGCAGAGGAGACCGCGGCTGCCCCAATCGTCGATCGGCGCATCGAGCGGAATGAAGGCGACGTAGTCGTTGTTGTAGCCGAAGCGGCGCGCCTGCTCTTCCGCGGTCAAGGTGCGCGGATCGAACGGTGCCATATCGGGAAACAGCGGATCGCCCCAGCTCAGCAGGATGTCGGCGGTGTAGCCGTCAGCGACGTGATGGCGCTCATCGGCGCCCGCGGCGAGTTCGTCGAAGATCGCACCAGCAATATCCGGCGCGCCTGCCATGCCTTGCGCCTCAGCCCGGCCTGCCGTCAGCGCGGCAGTCCCGAACAGCGCCGACGCCGCGGCAACGCCGAGCGCGCCCTTCAGGGCATCGCGGCGGCTGTAGCGTCGTGCGATGACGGCGCCGATGCTGCGATCGATGTCAGGGTTGACGGGCACATCGTCGAGCGCCTCGCACGCCTCGGCCTTGTTCGAGTAACCGTCATCCTGGTGCATCCAGCCGCCCCTGTCGTACCCTGCCGCTTGTCGGCCGTTGGCCGTCACGCCGCGCCGATGCGGTGCCACCGCAGCTCCGGCGTACAACGTGCCCCGATATGTCCTGTGCTTTTGTGACAGATCCCCGCACGCGCCGTAATGCGCGGCGGGGCCGGCTCCACATCCGCGCTCAGTCGACCGGTACGGCCAGGAAGCGCATATCGCCCTTGGCGTTCTCGACCCGCAGCAGAACCTGCTTGCGGCCGGCCTTGCGGACCTTTTCAACGCTGGCGACAAAGTCAGCGACCGAAGACACCGAATCATTGCCGGCCTCGACGATCACATCACCAACCTTGATCCCGCGCGTCGCTGCCGGGCTCTTCGGATCGACTTCCGTCACGACCACGCCTTTGGTCTTCGGGTCGAGCGCATGCTTCTTGCGCATCTCGTCATCGAGGGACGCGAGGCCGAGACCAATCAGCTTCGAGGTCGACGGCGTCATGCCGTCGCTCGAGGATGCTGACTTCGTCTCGTCCTCGATCAGGCGTGCCACCGTGACCTTGAGTGTGCGGCGCTCTCCCTTGCGCATGACCTCGACGTCGACGGTCTTGCCGATCGGCGTCTGCGACACGAGGCGCGGCAACCCGCGCGTCGACGTTACTTCGCGGCCGTCGAACTTGACGACAACGTCGCCCTCCATCACGCCCGCCTTCTCTGCCGGACCATCACGCGTCACGCCGGAGATCAGCGCACCGGCGTTCTCCTTCACGCCAAGCGTCTCCGCGATGTCCTCGGTGACGCTCTTGATCCGGACGCCGAGCCAGCCACGCCGCGTCTCGCCGTACTGGCGAAGCTGATCGATGACCGCAACGACGGCATCCGACGGCACCGCGAAGCTGATGCCGACCGAACCGCCGGTCGGTGAAATGATCGCCGTGTTCACGCCGATCACCTCGCCGTCCATGTTGAACAGCGGGCCGCCGGAGTTGCCCTTGTTGATCGAGGCGTCAGTCTGCAGATACTCGTCGTAGGGGCCGGAGCTGATATCGCGCTGCTTCGCCGACACGATGCCGACCGTGACCGAGCCGCCGAGCCCGAACGGATTGCCGATCGCCATCACCCAGTCGCCGACCTTGAGGTCGTTCGAGGAGCCGAAGCCGACCTGAGGCAGCGGCTTCTTCGGCGTCACCTTGAGCAGCGCCAGATCGGTCTTCGTGTCGCGCCCGAGAACCTTGTCGACCTTGAGCTTGGTGCCATCGTGGAAATTGATGGTGATCTCGTCGGCACCATCGATGACGTGATTGTTGGTAACGATCAGCCCTTCCTTGCCATCGACGACAAAGCCCGAGCCGAGCGAGGACGCCTTGCGGCTGTCGTCCGGCTTGCCGCGCTTATCGAAGAACTCGTCGAAGAACTGCTCGAACGGGGCGCCCTTCGGCACTTGCGGCAACGGGACGCCGCTCTGCTTGCCCTTGGTCGCCTGGGTGGTCGAGATGTTGACGACGGCGCTGATCAGCCGTTCTGCGAGCGGCGCGACCGATTGCGGCCCGCTCCGGGCCATCGCCTCGAACATGGAGGTCGCGGCGGTCAGCACCAGAACCCCGAGCGCCACGACGGAGAGCCGCCGCACGATCTTCCGCCCCGCCGGCACACGTCCGCCGGACCTTGTCAACGTCGCCACCATGGGTCGTCCTCGGTTCGCAGATTCTTGAGATGCAGATGATTGCATACGGTCTTTGTACTCTGCCCTGTGCGGCGGCGGTACGGCGCCTGCCGATGCCGTGCTTCGCGCCTGGAAATGCGCGCCGCGCCAAACGCACACGCAACGAGACACTGCGGTGCACAATTGCTCATGCCATAACGCCTTGGCCCATCGCGGACCAGCCGACAGCAGGCCTGAATTATCCATCCAGCCGAACACTCTGACTGTCAACATCCGGCCCGGTTTGGCGCGGATCACAACCGCGTTGATCCCCACCCAGATCCCCGTCAGGAATCGGGCAGGCGCCACCTCGGACCGCCATTTGGGCACCCACTTGCGTCATCTCCGGGGCAGATCACCGGACCACGCCACATTGCGCTGCATAAAATACCCGCCATCGCCTTGGCCTCTGCCGGTTCATCCAGCAGAACTTTCCGTCTCATTCGCTGGCAATTCGCAACGCGCCGTGTACGATCGGGGTCCGGCCGCAGGGAGCTGCAGCAGGAGATTATATCCATGCGAGAATTTCATCGATCTCCCCTCGTAGCGTCCGCATTTTCCGCGTGTACGATCGGCCGGTGCAGCATCAATGCTCAGCATTTGTAGAGAGGCATAAATGAGGTTGAACACCGGACTTCTGCTCTCGATCCCCCTCACGCTCGCCGTCGCGATCGGCGCCGCGAGCGCCCAGACCAAGCAGGTCACGATTGCTCACCAGGACATGATCGTGCCCTTCCGCGTCGCCCAGGCAGCAGGCGAGGTGGAAAAGGCGACCGGATACAAGATCGACTGGAAGATGTTCTCGGGCGGCGGCG
Organism: uncultured Hyphomicrobium sp.; assembly: GCA_964557265.1. Lineage (GTDB taxonomy): Bacteria > Pseudomonadota > Alphaproteobacteria > Rhizobiales > Hyphomicrobiaceae. Next base: position 885 of record CAZKZT010000029.1, on the reverse strand, counting down.
ATGTGATCAAGGCGATGGCGTCCGGTCAGGTTCCGGTTGGCGAGGTCGGCTCCAGCCCGATTACGGCGGCGGCCGCACAGGGCATCGACATCCAGTTGATCTGGATCCTCGACGACATCAACGATGCCGAGCAGCTTATCGCTTCGAACAAGTCGGGGATCACATCGCTCGCCGGCCTGAAGGGGAAGAAGGTCGCGACGCCCTTCGTATCGACCACGCACTATCAGCTCCTGTTCGCGCTCAACCATGCAGGCGTGAACCCGAAGGAAATCCAGATCCTCAATCTCAGGCCGCCGGAGATCGCCGCCGCCTGGGAGCGCGGCGATCTCGACGCGACCTTCATCTGGGAACCGGTGCTGTCCAAGGTGAAAGCCGACGGCAAGGTGATCATTTCGTCGGCCGAGATCGGCAAGCAGGGCGCCCCGACCTTCGACGGCATCATCGTCAACCGCGCCTGGGCAGCGCAGCACAAGGACTTCCTGACCGCCTACGTGAAGGCACTCGCGAAGGCCGACGCCGACTATCGCGCCAACACCGCGAGCTACGGCAAGGGCTCGGCCCACGCAACGGCGATCGCGAAGATCGTCGGCGCCAAGCCGGATGACGTACCGGGCGTGCTCGCCGACTACGCCTTCCCGACGGCCGCCGAGCAGGCGAGCGACAAGTGGCTCGGTGGCGGTGCCAACGGCGGCGCCGCCAAAGCGATCGCCAACACGGCGAAGTTCCTTCTCGAGCAGAAGCGGATCACCGAGCTGCCGGCCGACTTCGGCAAGTTCGTCAATCCGGAGTTCGCTGCCGCGGCCGCGAAGTAACACGAGACAGATACCTCCGGACGGGCGATCATGATCGATGATCACCCGCCCGGTCGCACACATGCGCACCGCC
>CAZKZT010000028.1:0-17154 GCA_964557265.1 uncultured Hyphomicrobium sp. | reverse complement strand
TGGTCGGCTGCCCGTCCTTGTCGACGGCCCAGCCGACCACGGACGCCAAGGCCGCACTCGCGGGCACGCTTACGCCTGCGGGCGGCGCAAAGGGCGCCGCACTCGCATTGATGGTGGAAACGCTCGCGGTCGCGCTCACAGGTGCCAACTTCGCCTATGAGGCCAGTTCCTTCCTGGACGCGAGCGGTCCGCCGCCGGGCGCCGGGCAGTTGCTGATCGCGATTGATCCGGGGGCGTTCGCCGGCGCCGAAATATTTGCGGGCCGCATCTCAGCCCTCGCGGGAGCCATCGAAGAAGACGAAGGAACGCGTTTGCCGGGCTCGCGCCGCCTTGCGCTCCGCGCGCGCGCGCAGCACTCAGGAATCCACGTCGATCCGAAGCTGCTCGCCGACGTCGAAGCGCTCGCGCGCTCGAATTAGGTCGCGCGCACGCAGACTGCCTCCCCGTCCGATTTAAGCAGTTGCAGCGCACGGCCTATTCGCACTACGCTGCGGCAACACAAAAAGTTGAAACGCACTGGGAGGAATACAAATGATCCGCAGATTCGCAGCCCCGCTTGCCGCGGGGTCTGTTTTTGCACTGTTGGCGTCTGGTGTCGCGGCACAGACGGTCGAAGGCCCAGCCGTAAATTGGAACCTTTCCACCTGGGGAAAGCAGCGCGCCTTCACCGCCGGCATGGAATCGGTGGCGAAGCAGGTGTCCGACGCAACCGGCGGTAAATTCCAGATCAAGATCCACTACGGTGAAGCCCTCTCGCGCGATCGCGAGAATCTCGACGGCATCAAGCTCGGCGCCTTCCAGATGGCGCAGTTCTGCAACTTCTATCACCCGGGCAAGAACCCCGCGTGGATGGTCTTCACGCTTCCCTTCCTCGACCTCGGTGATTGGGAGGTCCGCCGCAAAGCCACGCAGGCGATGCTGAAGCATCCGGCCTTCATCAAGGACATGGATCAGTGGAACGCCATGCCTTACAAGTCCGGCCTGCTGCCGCAGTATGAATTCATGGGCCGGGGCAAGGCGCCCGAGACGCTCGAAGGCTGGAAGGGCCTGCGTGTGCGCGCTGGCGGCGGTCTTGGCGATGCGATGCGCATTCTCGGCGCCACACTGTCGACCGTTCCCGCGACCGAAACGTACACGGGCATCGAGCGCGGCACGATGGATGGCGTATCGTTGCCCTATACCTACGCTCACGCGTCGTATCAGCTCCACACCATCTCGACCTGGTTCACCAACAACATGTCACCCGGCACGTCGGAGTGCGCGGCGGTGATCAACAAGGATGCGCACGCGGCGCTGCCGCCTCAGTACAAGAAACTTCTGCAGGACGTGCTCCCGAAGGCGTACCAGGCGCAGATCGATGCCTACGTCGAGATCGACAAGAAGAACCTTCCGCTCTTCAAGGCCAAGCTGAAAGAGATCCTCTACACGGAAGCCGAGCTCAAGCGCTTCCGCGAAGTTGCCGGCAAGCCCGTCTGGGACAAGTGGATCGCCGACAACAAGGACAAGTTCGACGCGCAGAACGTGTTCGACACGCTCCAAGCGGAAATCGAGAAAGCTAAGAAAGAGAAGAAGTAGCCTTTCCCGGCCTCGCACCCGGCATCGATGACGGCTCGCCCGACGAACCGCCATCGATGGCCCGCCCATCTCATCAGCCGCAGGAAAAAATACATGAAAGGCGCAACTGTCATGGGAACCGCCCCGGGGGAGGGCGGCGCCCTCGGCGCGATCGATCGCGCGGTTCACCTCATAGAGCGCGGGACCGCCCTGATCTCGGGCTTCGGCATCTTCGCCATGATGCTTCTGGGCGTCGCTCAGATCCTGCTGCGCAAGCTGCTCAACTATCCGATCCTCGGCTACATCGACATGGTCGAGATCATGATGACGTTCCTGGTTTTCCTCGGCCTCGCCTATACCGAGCGGCTCGGCGGCCACATCCGCATGGAGCTGTTCGTCAGCTACCTCAAGGGACGCACGCTCTGGCTGTTCGAGCTCATCAGCGTCCTGGTCGGCCTCTTCGTCTGCGCTGTTCTGGTCAAGTACAGCTGGGACCACGCGATCCGCGCGTACACCTCAGGCGACTCCACGATCGACATCCAGCTCCTGTGGTGGCCCTCCAAGATGGTCGTGCCGGTTGCGCTCACGCTCCTCTTCATCCGGCTGCTCGTGAGCCTTTGGGGCTACCTCCGACTTTTCCTCGATCCTTCACTCACGCCGATCGCCGTACCCGAGATCATCGACGTAGAAGAACAGGCGCGCCGCGACGTGGCTGCTGCAGGCGTCGACGTCGACAACGATGAGCAGGGTGGGACCAATGGGCATCGATAATTACACGCTCGGCCTGATCGGCTGCGTCGCGCTTCTCGCCCTCGTCATCGTCGGCGTACGCGTGTACCTCGCGGCCGCGCTTGTCGGCCTCCTCGGCTGCGTCGCGATCATCGGCTGGGCGCCGGGTGCCGGCCTCGTCGGCACGATCCCGCACTCGAAGTCGGTCAATTACACACTGTCCGTCCTGCCGATGTTCATCCTCATCGGCTATCTGGCCTTCTATGCGGGCATGACGCAGTCGCTGTTCGAAGCGGCCAAGGCGTGGATGGGCTGGATGCCCGGCGGCCTCGCGATCGCGACAATCTTCGCAGTCGCAGCCTTCTCCGCGGTTTCGGGCGCATCGACGGCCGCCGCCGCGGTGTTTGCACGCGTCGCGATCCCGGAGATGCTGAAGGCCAACTATGACAAGCGCCTCGCCTCAGGCGTGGTTGCCGCAGGCGGCACACTGGACGCGTTGATCCCGCCCTCGGCGATCATGGTCGTCTACGCGATCATCGTCGAGGCCTCGATCGGCAAACTGCTCATCGCCGGCTTCATCCCAGGCTTCATATCGGCACTGTGCTATGCCGGCATCGTGATCATCTGGAGCAAGCTGAATCCGAAACTCGGCGCACCGATCCGCGGCTATACCTGGAATCAGCGCATCACCTCGCTGCCCGGCACGCTGCCGGTGGTCGGCGTCATCGTGATCATCTTCACGGCCATGTTCTTCGGCTGGGCAACGCCGACGGAAGCCGGCGCGCTCGGTGCCTTCGTCGTCCTCATCGTGGCGATATTCAACAAGATGAAGTTCGCGCAGCTCAACGAGGCGCTGCTCGAAACAGCAAAACTGACCGTGATGATCTTCGCGATCATCTGGGGCATCCTGATCTTCGTGCGCTTCCTCGGCTTTGCGGGCTTGCCTGAAGCCTTCGCGCAGTGGGTCGTCCACCTGCCGGTGCCGCCAGTCGTCATCATCATCGGGATGCTGCTGGTCTACCTGATCCTCGGCATGTTCATGGATGCGATCGGCATGATGCTGCTGACGCTACCCGTGTTCTATCCGGCCGTGATCGCGCTCGGCTACGATCCGATCTGGTTCGGTATCATCGTTGTCAAGATGGCCGGTGTCTGCCTCGTCACACCGCCCATCGGGCTCAACTGCTTCGTCGTCGGCGCTGTGCGGCGTGACATTTCGCTGACCACGATCTTCCAGGGCGCCTTGCCCTTCGTGGTCGCCGACTTCCTCGCCATCGCGCTCTTCATCGCGTTCCCCGAGATCATCACCTGGCTGCCGGATCGGATGCTCAACTAGGCAGATCCGCGCTCGCCGTAACCCTGACCGTCGCGCGCGAGCGTTTACTTAAGGCCCCGAGCCCCGCCAGATGGCGCGGACAGGCACGATCGCGCCGCGGGCGCCGGCGCATTCCTGTCGGCGGGAGGGTGAAGGTGAACGATGGTACGTGCGATCAGCCGGGAAGCCGCGAGGCGACACGCAACTTCCTGGCCGTGATCATCATCCTTACGTTCGTGATGAACACGATCGGGCGCGGCGTGACCGAGACGTTCGCCGTGTTCCTGCTGCCGGTGCAGGAGGGCCTCGGCGTTTCGCGGCCCGACATCACGTTGACCTACTCGATCTACATGCTCGCCAACGGCTGCATGGCTCCTTTCGCCGGCCAGATCATCGACCGGTTCGGCGCACGCGCGACATACGGCCTTGGCCTGCTGGCACTCGGCGCCGGCTATTTTCTCGCTGGATACGCGACGCACATCGCGCACTACTACATCTGCGTCGGCCTCCTCGGCGGCATCGGAGCGGCGTCGCTCGGCATGGTTGCCGCATCGAGTTTGCTCAGCCGCTGGTTCGTCAATCGCATCGGCTCTGTGATGTCGCTGCCATACGCGGCGGTCGGCGCGGGCATGATCGCGCTGCCGCCGTTCGCCCAGCTCCTCATCGAGTGGTACGGATGGCGCGCGAGCCTTCATATGATCGGCGCCGGCGTGCTGGCGCTCCTGCCACTGGTGTTGGTGCTGCCGCTCGGCCGGATCACTGCCGGATCGCCCTCGTGGCAGGACCTGCGCGCACGTCAGTCGGGAAGTGCCAATCGCAATCCATGGCCCCTCTCGCTCGTCCTGCGCACCAGCGCCTTCTGGGCACTGTTCGCCGCCTACATGTTCACATCGATCTCGGCCTACGCGGTGTTGCCGCAATCCGTGGCAGCCCTGATCGAAAGCGGCTTCGCGCCACTGGTGGCCGCAAGCGCATTCGGCCTGATGGGATTGCTCTCGACGCTCGGCATCGTGGCGATCGGATGGATGTCGGATCGCTATGGACGCATCGTCACAGTGACGCTGTCCTACGTCATCACGATCATCGGCACGCTGGCCCTGATCGCCACTGTCCAATACCCGTCGCTGCTCCTGATGTACGCCTTCGTGATATGTTTCGGCCTCATGCAAGGCGCGCGCGGACCGATCCTGGTCGCCATGGTCTCCATTCTCTATCCGGGCGGCGGCGTCGGCAGCATCTTCGGCGCGATGTCGCTCGGTCTCGGGACAGGCGCAGCAATCGGTTCCTGGCTGTCGGGACTGCTGCACCAGTTCGCTGGCGGCTACACGGCATCGTTCGGCTTGGCGGTGGTGAGCTCGATTGTGGGGATGCTGATATTTCTGCTCGTCCCGAGCCTGCGGAACGAGAGGCTGGCCCCAGCCCCGGCGCCTGTTTCCGATAGGGACACCCGTTGACGGATCGGCCGCATCTTTTGCGGATCTGTCACGACGCCCCTCTTGCAATCCGTCTCTGGCACACCAAATACCTGGAACGGCGCTCCTGGCTTCGCCAGAACCGCCGCCGCCCGTACGGGCGTTTCCTCCCTGGACTTGGGCCGCCGTCAGTGCGGCCCTTTTTTTTGAAAGAGCTCCGGACAAGCGATGCCGATCAACGGAAGATCGACTTGGCCTTGGCAAAATAATCGTCGATGGCCGCCGTAATCGCGGACGAGACTTTCCGCTGCCATTCAGCCGTCATCATCTGGCGCTCGTCCTCGGCGTGGCTGATGTAGCCGAGCTCGATCAGCACCGCCGGCGTCTCCGTCTGCCGGAGGACCGCGAAGTTCGCCGCGCGCTGCGGATCGCGGCTGAGGTTGACGCGATTGCGCATGTGCTTGGCCGCAAGCTGGCGGAAATTCAGTGCAAGGCCATCCGTCTCGCGCGCCATCAGATCGAAGAGAATGCTCTTGACCTCGTCCTGATCGCTATCGGAGGGAAGCTGCGCGCCGGAGAGCAGATCGGCTGCGTTCTCTTTGTCGGCGAGGCGGCGCGCCCGCTCGTCGGATGCGCGTTGGGCGAGTGTGTAGATCGTGGCGCCGCGGATGGCGCCGGCCAGCTCACGCTGCTCGAGCGAATCCGCGTGGAGCGAGATGAAAAGCTGCGCGCCGTTCTGCCGGGAGAACTGCAACCGCCGGTCGAGAGAGACAAAAACATCGCTGCTGCGCGTCATCACGACACGATAGCGGCCACTGGCCAGAAGGGCCCGGTTGAGCTCGCGCGCCACGGCCAGCACGATGTCTTTCTCCGAGCCCGCCGCGCCCTGCGCTCCCGTATCCACCCCTCCGTGGCCAGGATCGATGACGATCGTCGGAATACGCCGCTCCTTCGGCACGACGGGCCGCGCCGGTGGCTCGTCACTGGCTTTCAGCCGCGCCACGCCCTCGATCGCCGCCGCCACCTCGTTTTCACTCAGCTCCACCGCGCTCGATGGCACGAGCTCGATCTCCAGGCGATGGCGACCGTGCGCGCCTTCCCGCAGCAACCGCATCGCCTCGACCTTGACCGGCCCCGTGGGCTCGATGACGACCCGCGACTTGCCCGGTGCGAAGGCGCCGAACCGGAACGAGCGCACAAGCCCGCGGCCGGAGCGCCCGGCCGTGGGCGCCAATGCGAACTCCACGCCTGCGAGGTCGATGACGACGCGATCGGGCGCCGTCAGACGAAACACCTGGTACTCGGCCGGACCGGTCATATCGAAGGCGAGGCGGGTGCGCTTGGCATCGCTCGATACATCGACTCCGTCCGCGATGACGGGTGTCGATGGCGCGGCGGGCTTAGCTTCCCGGGCCGCGTCTGAACCTGGATCAGTCGTCGCCGGTGCGGCGTTCATCCCGGCTGGTGGATCTGCCGGACGGGGGAGGGTCTTGACGTGGGTGGAGCCCTGCGCATGGACGGCGGAGCCTGCCGCGAGGCCGGCAAGCAACAACGCACACGCGCATGCCACTCCGTACACAACCGGACGCACGCTCCATTCTCTGTCCGTTTGCCCGGCGTTTACCGGGTGTCCGCTTGCGATAGGCCACCTCCCGGCATCGGCAGCATGGGGTGAAAACGACGAATGAAGAGCAGATTAACCTATCCTCTAGCGAATCGGGGCAATTCTGCGCAACGCGCTTACGCAAAGTGATCGCGCGGGCGAGTCCGAGCCTTTGGTAGCCCTTGCCTCGCCTGGGGCAAGGTCGTAGATATATGACCGTGTGTCGTTATTGCCGCGACGCGTTGCTGCTGGGACCTGTTCGTGTCCCGCCAAGCTGTTGAGCGCGAGCCGTGTGCAGGGTCCGGTACCCCGGTACTGGGAGGACTGCATAAAGATCGCGGCCCATGTGAGCGGGCTGCATCGAGGGGTTCATTGCCGACGCGAGGTCTGTGGCGCAACCATCGCCGCCTGCGGCCCACACTGTGCTGGAGTCTTATCCAGATCGTCTCCTGGCGGGTTCTCGACGCCGATCGAGCGGCGAGACACCGGCTGCAATCGAAATTCGAGCCGGCATCGAAGGAAGCCGGATGTAAGAACGTACTAAGAACGAAGGGGCAATGAAGCCTCTCCGAGGTCCAATGAAATACCGGAGCTTCACCTCAATGACCCCGACCGCGCCTGAGATACGGACGTGGCGAGGCGCTGTGCACGCGAGGACCACGGTCCATCGCGAAGCAGGAGCCTGCGTGTCGGGAGCGAGCTGGTGGATGGCTCCTTCGCCAATCCCGCAATCAGCCAAACCGCGCGGACACGCCTCCGGCTCGCTGCGTTCCAGCCGCCTTCGCGGCAGGACGAAGAGCCTCGGGCGGCGCGCCCAGGATCCAAGCCCATGGAAAAGAACAAAATGCTTATCGATGCCACCCACCCGGAGGAGACCCGGGTGGTGGTGCTCAGAGGGGGACGAGTAGAAGAGTTCGACTTCGAGTCGGCGTCACGCAAGCCGCTCCGCGGCAACATCTATCTGGCGAAGGTTACACGGGTCGAGCCGTCGCTGCAGGCGGCATTCGTCGAGTACGGCGGGAACCGTCACGGGTTCCTCGCCTTCAGCGAAATCCACCCGGACTACTATCAGATTCCGTTCGCCGACCGGCAGGCGCTCATCGACGAGGAAGTCGAGGAGGAGGCGCGTGCCGAGCGCGAGGCCGATGCCCGCGCCGAGCGCCGCGAGCGTGGCGAACCCCGTGAGCGGGGCCGTGGACGCGGCCGTCGCCGGCGTGGTGGCGGCAGCAGCGAGAGCAGTGACGCGGCGGCGACCGCCGACGCCGCGGATGGCCTCGAAGCGGTCGAGGACAACGGCCATCACGACCACGACACCCATGATCACGATCATGATCATCACGACCATGATCACGGCGATGCCGAGCACGATCATCACGCGCACGACGATGCGCCCGAGACGATCGAGTTCCGGGATGAGCGCCCGATCGAAGATGCCGACGAGCCCGCTGCCGACACGGATGCCCCGCCAGCCGTAGCGCTCTCGCACCCCCGCGAGGAGACGCTGAGCGAGCCGGTCGAGACCGGCTTCGAGCCCATCGAGATCGCGCAAGCCGAGGCCCATGAGGCCATCGCCGAGCCGCAGCCCGCCGAGGACCGCCCCTCGGACGTTCCCGCGCCGATCGGCCTCGTCGAGGATGAGGGCGTCACCGAGATCGACGAGAACGGCAACGGCGCTGACGGCCCCGCCCTCGAGGCGATCGAGCAGGTCGGCGCCGAGGATGCGCTGGAGGAACTGCCCGAGCGGCCCCGCCGTCGCGCCCGTCAGTACAAGATCCAGGAAGTCATCAAGCGGCGCCAGATCATCCTGATCCAGGTCGTGAAGGAAGAGCGCGGCAACAAGGGCGCGGCGCTGACGACCTACCTCTCGCTGGCCGGCCGCTACACGGTCCTGATGCCGAACACCGGCCGTGGCGGCGGCATCTCGCGCAAGATCACCAGCGCCCAGGACCGCAAGCGCCTCAAGGCGATCGCCGAGGAGCTCGAGGTTCCGGAGGGCATGGGTCTCATCGTCCGCACGGCCGGCGCCGCGCGCACCCAGCAGGAGATCCGCCGCGACTTCGAGTATCTGCTGCGCCTGTGGGAGAGTGTGCGCGACCTGACGTTGCAGTCGACGGCGCCGTGCCTCGTCTACGAGGAAGGCAACCTGATCAAGCGTTCGCTGCGCGATCTCTATTCCAAGGACATCGACCAGGTGCTCGTCGCTGGCGACGAAGCGCACGAGGAGGCACACGGCTTCCTCAGCATGCTCATGCCGGCCCATGCCGATAGCGTCGTTGCCTATCGCGAGCCCGAGCCGCTGTTCACGCGCTTCCAGATCGAGCGCCAGCTGAACGCGATGTTCAGCCCCTACGTGACCCTGCGTTCGGGCGGCTATCTCGTCATCAACCAGACCGAAGCGCTCGTCGCGATCGACGTCAACTCGGGCAAGTCCACCCGCGAGTTCTCGATCGAAGAGACCGCGCTCAGCACCAACCTCGAGGCGTCGGACGAAATCGCCCGCCAGCTCAAGCTGCGCGATCTCGCCGGGCTGATCGTGGTCGACTTCATCGACATGGAAGAGAAGCGCAACAATCGCGCTGTCGAACGCCGGATCAAGGACGCGCTGCGCCATGATCGCGCGCGCATCCAGGTCGGTCATATCTCGCACTTCGGCCTGCTCGAGATGTCGCGCCAGCGCCTGCGCACCGGCGTGCTCGAAGGCTCGACGTCGCAGTGTCCGCACTGCCAGGGTACCGGCATCATCCGCTCGACGGAATCGGTCGTGCTCGCCGTGCTGCGCGGCATCGAAGACCATCTGATGAAGGGCGCGCCGACATCAATTTCGGTGCTCACGACCGCGAGCGTCGCGCTCTACATCCTCAATCACAAGCGGCCCTTCATCGCCGAGATCGAGCATCGCTACGGCATTTCCGTCACCGTTCAGGCGAGCGAGCGGATGCAGGGCGCCAACTTCGCGATCGAACGTACCAGCGAGCCGGTCGCCGCGCCGGCCCGCGCGCAGCGTAACGTCGTCAGCATGGACTGGGGCTTCGACGGCAGCGAAAGCGACGCCGACGACGAGGCAGAAAGCGGTGCCGAAGCACGCGAACCCCGCGAGTCGCGCGACAGCGGCTCCGGCGAGGAAGAGCGTGGCGAGGGCCGTTCGCGCCGTCGCCGTCGCCGTGGTCGCGGACGGCGCGATGAGCGGGGCGCAGCCCGCGATCGCACCGAGGCCGGTGACGATGTGGGCGATGAGGCCCGCGAGGCGCCGCGCGCAGCCGCTGGCGACTACCGCGAGGATGGCGATGAGGAGGGTGACGACCGGCGCGAGGCCGGCGTTGCGGAGATCGGCGGCAGCCCGGACGAGGGTGGCGACGAGGCGGGCGAAGCGCGCGCCGATCGCGAAGGCAGCAACGGCGAGGCAGGTGACGGTTCGCGCAGCCGCCGCCGTCGCCGTGGCCGCAGAGGCGGCCGGTCACGCAATCGGGACGGGGCGCCGACCGAAGGCGTCATCACCGGCTCGCCGGCTGATCCGGATGCCGAGCAGCCTTATGTCGACCCGTCCTTCTCCCCGCCGCATGAAGGATGGTCGGAGCCGCCCGCGCGACGCGCCGAGCAGGCCGACGTAGAGGCGTCGACAGCATCGGACGACGAACAGTCAACCGTAATCCCGGCCGAGCGGACGGAGAGGGAGACGGAGACGGCGGAAGTGTCGACGCCGGAACCGGCGTGGGAAATCAAAGGCGCGGCGCAGGAGCCGGAGTTCACCCCCGATCCTGCTCCCGTGGCCAATGGCTTTGCCGAGGCGCCCGTGACGTCGTCACCGAAGACGCCGGAGCCGGCCGAGGTCGTGGCAGCACCCGAACCTCTTGCCCGTGACGAGGCCATCGACCAGCAGCCCGTGGTCTCGGGTCAGCCTGACGAGCCGCCCCGCAAGGGATGGTGGCAGCGCCGGTTCGGCGGCAACTGAGATCGAGGCTGGGCGCACGAAGACACGCCAGCCAGACTCAACTCATTGATACATGGCCCGTGCGGTGCGCGGGCCATGTGCTTTTGGACGGGCGGCGGCATCCACATATACGTGGCCCTGAGGGCGCACGGTCAGCCATAAATCCCCGACAATCATCTGCCAGCTTGACGATCGTCCGGCGGGTGGAAGACGCTGTTCGCGGTCCGTCCTGGCGCCGCGTTTCAAGGGGGTAGCCGCATGTCTGCAGTGGTTGTGCTGAAGCCCAAGCATGATGGCGCGGGAGTCCCGGCCAGCACTGGGCAGGGCAATCCTCAGCCGATCCCTGCCGGCACCGCTCCGGCGCACGCGCCGGCCCAACCGGCCGACACTGCCGTCGAAGTGATCGACGAAATCCTCTCGCACGCCGATGATCGCGAGAAGTTCATCCCCGTCACACGCGCGGCGCTGATGGAGCGCCTCACCCGCGCGCAATCCTGGCGCGGCAACCAGGGCAAGGAGGCGCGCCGCTTCTTCCGCTATCTCGACTATTGGCGGCAGGCGAACTATTCCGCCCACCTCATCGAGATGAGCCAGACCTACGAGCCCTTCAATCCGGACAGCGACCTGCTGGTCACGCGCCGCTATACGGAATCCGAGAAGGCGACGCTTCGCGCCCGGCTTCTCGAGCAGACGCAGATGCTGCTCGAACAAGCGAACTACACCCGCATCAACCCGTCCGATGTGAAGCTGATCCTGACGAGCGACAGCCACTATGGCCTCGACCTCGAGGTCGACATGGACGCGTTCGACGAGCTGCTGATCTACTACCGCGGGGCATCCAAGCGCCGCCATAGCCGCCGCGACGCGCGCAAGCTCTATCTTTTCAAAGAAGAGTACGACGTGCCGATCTTCCAGCGGCTGTTCGTCCTCTTCAAGCTCAAGCCCGAAGATCAGCGCGTACGCGAAGTCATGCGCACGAAGGGCATCGACCGCAAAGCCGCTGAAAAGCACGTGCGCAAGCTGCGCGGCTCGATGGCGAGCGAGATCAAGCCCGACATGATCTACCTCAAGCTGTTCAAGAACATCCCGCGGTCCGATCTCGAGATGTGCTTCCCCAATACGGCCGTCCGCTTTCGCATGTTCGACAAGCTGCGTCTCGGCGTCACCGCCGGCGGCGGCTTCGGCATGGGTGTTGTGGGTACCGCGACCAAACTAGCGGTCGCCGCAAACCCGGTGGCATTGGCAGGCGCCGCCGTCACGCTCGGCGGCCTCGCATTTCGCCAGGGGATGAAGTTCATCCACAAACGCAACGAGTACATGGTCACAATGGCGCAGAACCTGTACTTCCACGCGCTCGCTGACAACCGTGGTGTCATGACCGTGCTGGCGGACCGCGCCGCGGAAGAAGACATCAAGGAGGAGATGCTGCTCTACAGCGTGCTCGCCAAGGATCCGGTGCACGTCAACGAGCTCGACGATGTCGACGCCGCGATCGAGCAGCAGCTTCTCAACACCTTCGGCATGAACGTGAACTTCGACCTGCACGACGCCTTTGCACGGCTGAAGCGCGACGGCATCGTTCAGGTTCGGCCGGACGGCTGGATCACGACGCTGTCACCGTCCGATGCCGCACTCCACGTCGACCGGCTATGGGACGGCTACCTCGACGCACTCCCCGACCCTACGCGCGGCGAAGGCGTCGAGTTCGAGGACGAGCAGACGGGGTGAGGTTGGGTGGCGGACCATGAGCCGACCGCGGTGCCGGCTCTCCCCCAAACGAAAGCGCGCCGCCCGGAGAGCCGGACGGCGCGCAATCTGTCTCATGCCGGTCGCTCGAGCGGCTTGATCAAGCCGCCTGACGCTGCCGCCGGCGCGCGGCCTTTGCCTCGCCGAACGAAACCGGCTGCCGGGCTGCCGCCTGCCAACGGCGGGGCTCGAGCGCCTCGCCGCGGCGATGTTCCTTCACCTGCACGTCGGCCGCGTCGAACGCCGCCTTGAGCATCGGCACGACGAGATGCGGCTTGGTATCGCCGCACATGAACACGTCGAGCGCCGCATAACCGGCCTCGGGCCAGCTATGGATGGTGATGTGCGACTCCGCCAGCACGGCAACCCCAGCGACACCACCTTTCGGCGACGTCGGATGAAGGTGCGTGTGGAGCAGCGTCGCCCCAGCCGCCCGGGCACAGCGCTCGAGCGTCGTCTTGATATAGGGCAAGTCGTCCAGACGCTTGCCGCCAAACACGTCGATGATGAGGTGCGAACCCGCGAACCTCACGCCGTCTCGCTCGATGAAGAAATCCTTACGGTCATCGGACGCAACGGGTGCAGCGTAGATAAGGTCTTCCTTTTGGGCGGGGCTTGAACGAGTCAAGTCCATCCCCAATTGGAAGAGGGTGTCATCAAAGGCCATGTGACCCTCCCCAACCAGCAGACAGATGTGACCCGTCCGCTCCTTACCTTGGGGTTTCAGGAAATCCTTGACCTTTGGGGCAGGTGGACGAACGGAGACGCGTGATATGAGGCCTAACGCCCCCCCACGCAAGATCTTTTGACCCCCTGAGACAAAAAAGTTTCTCGCGGTGGCAACAACCGCGAAAATCGGCCTACTGAAGAGCTGTGCTGCCCCCGCCGCAGCCCACTTAACGGTCGAGAAAACGCTTCAGCAGCTCCTTGGCGCGTTTGGCGCCTTTCTCGGCCTCCGGCCCATCGCCGAGGAAGCGCTTCGCAGCCTTGTCGATGTCCTCATCCTTGATGTCACGCGCAGCTTCGCGCGCCGCGTCGATCGCCTTCTGCGGGCTCTTCAGAACGCTCTGGTAGTCGGCTCTCAGCCGCGGCCGGTTCCACGGACCGGTCAGCTGAAGCGGCACCGATAGGCCGGCGAAGCGGCTGGCGGTTGCTGGATCGCCGGCAACGCGAGGCCGCAAGGTCAGGTCGAGCGTGCGCGCGCGCAGATCAATCGTGCCGGAGCTGTCGAGGCTGATCGGCGAGGCGGTGATGCGCATATCCTTCCCCGTCGCGACGCCGTCCTTGATCACCACGGCCGCCGAGAGCCGTTCGAACGGTGTGCGCGCGTTGGCGTCGCGCTGGAGGTTCGGGATCTGGAGCCGCCGGGCGCTGGCGAGAATCTCGTCGATGCTCCAGCCGCGGATCGCGCCTTTGGTGATGTCGATCGTGGCCGTGCCGGTGAGCGTATCGACGATCTCCTTCTCAGTGGCGCCTTGACCGGCCACCGCAATACGAATGCGGGCCGGCCCGTCCAGCACCTCGAAGCGCCCTGAATTACTCAACGTCTCGAGCGCGTTCACATCGTCAAGCGTCAGATCGATGGCAATATGCCCGGCTGCCGACGCGGTGATCAGGCCCCGTGCCCGGCCGCCGTGCATCGCGCCCTCGCGGATGTCGACCTTCATCGCGCCATCGGCGAGGGAGAGGCTGCCCGCCGCATCGGTGAGGGTGGCGCCGCGCCATACGACGCGCGATGCCTTGAGTCGCGCTTCGCCGTCAGCGCCATTCAAGGTCTGGAACGGGATCGGCTCTGTGCGCCACATGCGTGGCCCGCGCGGATCGGGATGGGCGGGATCGTTATCGGCCGCATCCGTCTCCGCAGGCAGGGCGGCAGGCGATGGCGGCGGCTCAGTCCCGCGCTCCACACGCCGCACCTCGCGCGACCGCTTCTTTCGCTGCCCGTCCTCGGCCGGCTGGTCCTGCGATTGCTCGCGCCTCGATGCCCGATCTGCGGATCGCTGCTCCGCCTTCGCGCGCAGGCGGTCGATGTCGAGCTCGGCGAAATTGAGATCGGCAGCGAAGCGCGGCTTTGCGCCACCATGATCGATCGTGACCGCGCCGCTCGCGCGCAGCCCCTCGAGGGTGAGATCGAGCTGATCGACGGCCGTCCGCCCGCCTCGGGTATCGACACGGCCTTTGAAGGCAAGCGGCCCCGCCAGCGTCACGTCGCGCGAACGAAACCCGAGCCAGCGCAGGGCGTCGCGCGCCTGCTTGGTCGAGATATCGAGCGTGCCGCTGGCCGCCAGCCGATCGGCCATATCCACCGACCCATCGTAAACCGCCGTGCCGTGGCGCCCTTCGAGGCGCAATGCCACGCGTTCAGCGCGTTTCGCGCGTGCTGCCTCAGCGACGTCCGTCTGGAGTTGAACCTTCACGGACTCCCCACCGAACGCCAGCGTACCGCCGATCATCAACGGCAGGTCGCGGCCGCTGCGGTGGGCGACGCGGAGCTGAACCTGATCGGACTGCACGAGTTGGCCCGTGCGTAGATCGCGGTAGCGCACGATGCCGTCGACGATCCGGATCGACGGAATAGCGCCGACCCGCGCCGGGTGAGCGGGGGCATCGTCACGAAGGCTTTCGTCGCGCGGCGCAGCATCGTCACCATCGCGCAGAACCGGCTGCGAGAAACGGCCCGCAGCTCCTCCGTCCTTGAGCTGCGCGACGCGATATGATTGCGCCGCCGCACGCTCGCCACTGGGCTGAGAGTGGGCGCGTTCGCGGATGGACTGAAGTTGGGCGCGTTCGCGGCTCGGTTGAAGTTGGGCGCGTTCGCGCCTGGGGGGCCTGACCCACTTCCTGCGCCCCTCCGCGTCGACGACGAGATCAAGTTGAGGGCGACGGACCATGACCTTGTCGGCCTCGATCCTGCCGCGCAACAGCGCCGCCGTCCGCGGCTCCACTTCGATCGAAGCGACACGCAGAACCGGCGCACCATTCTCTCCCGGCGTCGCGATGACAACGTCGCGGAACTCGATCGACGGGCCCGGCACCAGCCGCATGGTCGTCTGGCCGTTGATCTCGAGCAGATAGCCGGTGCGGGCTTGGAACTCGGCGATCAGGCGCTCGCGCACAATATCGACCGGCGGCGCGACGATCAGGAACGTGGTGACGGCGACGACGACGAACAGGATCGCAATGCCGAGATAAGTCGCGATCGTGCGGACCAGCGAGCGCCGACGCCGCGGCGGACGGCGCGCGGGTGGCCGTTGCGGGGCGCGCTCGGCCCTCGCGTCTCCTCGTGATGTCGCCTGCGCGGTCATCGGGTCCGACGGATCCATTTAGCGGCCGATTCGCCGCGTTGTAGACCCACTATCGCACGGGAATGGGGCGGAACCAGCCGCCCCCTCAGATATCCAGGTCCTTCGCGAACGCCGCCCGCTCCTGGATGAAACGGAAACGCAGCTCGGGCTTCGATCCCATCAGCGCGTTGACCGCATCGCTGACCGACGCCTTGTCACCGTCCGCCACCTCGACACGCAGTAGCAACCGGCGATCCGGGTCCATCGTCGTCGTCTTCAAGTCCTTGAAATCCATCTCGCCAAGGCCTTTGAAGCGGGTGATGTCGACCTTGCCGCGGCCCTTGAACTCGCCCTCCAGAAGCTGGTCCTTGTGGCGATCGTCGCGCGCGTAGATCACCTTGCTGCCCTGGGTCAGACGGTAGAGCGGCGGCACGGCGAGGAACAGGTGGCCGTTCTCAACCAGCTCCGGCATCTCCTGGTAGAAGAACGTGATGAGCAGCGAAGCGATATGCGCGCCGTCGACGTCAGCGTCGGTCATGACGATCACGCGGTCGTAGCGCAGGTCCTCGTCGCGATACTTGGAGCCGGTGCTGACGCCGAGCGCCGTGATCAGATCGGTGAGGAGCTGGTTCTGCGACAGCTTCGCCGTGGTCGCGTTGGCGACGTTGAGGATCTTGCCGCGCAGCGGCAGCACCGCTTGCGTCTTCGGATTGCGCGCCTGCTTGGCGGAGCCACCCGCCGAGTCACCCTCGACGAGGAAGATCTCGCTATCGCCACTCGAATTCGCGCAGTCGATCAGCTTGCCGGGAAGGCGCAGCTTGCGCGTCGCGTTCTGGCGGCCGATTTCCTTCTCGCGGCGGCGCTTGAGGCGGTCCTCCGCCTGATCGATGGTCCATTCGAGCAGACGCGTCGCCTGCTGCGGACTATCGGCGAGCCAATGGTCGAAGGCATCCCGCACCGAGCCCTCGACGATGCGCGCCGCTTCGACCGTTGCGAGGCGATCCTTGGTCTGGCCCTGGAACTCCGGCTCGCGAATGAAGACCGAGAGCATCGCCGTCGATGTCCCGATGATGTCCTCGGCTGTGATCTGGCCGGCCTTCTTGTTGCCGACCAGCTCGCCATAGGCACGCAAACCCTTCATCAGCGCTGTGCGCATGCCCTGCTCGTGCGTGCCGCCTTCCGGTGTCGGCACGGTGTTGCAGTAGGAGTGCTGGAAGCCGTCATCGTCGCTGATCCAGCACAGCGCCCATTCGACGGATCCGTGGCCCATCTCCTTCTCGACGCGCCCGGCGAAGATGTCCTTCGTCACCCGTGTGCGGCCCGCGATCGAGGCTTCGAGATAATCCTTGAGCCCGCCGGGGAAATGGAACACGGCTTCCGCCGGCGTGTCGTCCTTGATCAGTGAGGGATCGCAGAACCAGCGGATCTCGACGCCGCCGAACAGATACGCCTTCGAGCGCGCCATCTTCAGCAGCCGCGCCGGCTTGAACGTCGCGCCCTTGCCGAAGATCTGCTCGTCGGGATGGAACTTCACCGTCGTGCCACGGCGGTTCATGATGGAACCGAGCTTCTCGAGCTTCGTC
>CAZKZT010000027.1:0-17230 GCA_964557265.1 uncultured Hyphomicrobium sp. | reverse complement strand
CTGATCGGTCGAGATGGAGGCGCTCGCGCTTCCATCGAGAGCGTGGATCAGACTCCAAATCAAATACATAGAGCGCGTTCGCGCGACCGCGCCGATTCGACCAAAGACTGGCGCGCTCTAGGTTGAATGCACGGCCGAGGGCCGCAATCGGCCACCGGCCCACTCGTCGCTCTGCAGCCCTACGCAACTGCAGGCAGTTGATCCGCGATCCGCCCGCGGAACAGGGGCATCACCTTCTGACTGAAAGTACGCGCCGCTTCGGCGTGCGGATAGCCCGAGAGGCAGAACGTGGTGCATCCCGCATCGACGAATTCCTGGATCGTCGCCGCGACCTGCTGCGGGTTGCCGACGATCGCAATGCCCGCTCCCACGCGCACCGTAGATATGCCGGTCCACAGGTGCGGATGAATCTTCATGTCATCACCCGACTCGTCGAGAAGCTCCCACACGCGGCGGTTCGCGGCGGACGTCTTCTTGATGCCGTCGACTGCGGACGCCCCTGTCCGCATGTTGACGAAATTGAACTTCGACGCGCCGCTGATCAGACGGTACGCCTCCTCCCACGCGGCCTCCTCCGTGTCCCGGCAGATGACCTGCAGCCGCATGCCGAAGTTGATCGCCTTCTCGCGTCCGTACTTGGCCGCGAGCGCGCGCATTTCGCTCACCTTCTTCGCAATGACGCTCGGCTTGTCGCCCCAGAACAGATGCACCGTCGAGTGCTTTGCCGAGATTTCCGCCGCTTGCGGCGACCCGCCACCCAGGAAGAACGGCGGGTGCGGCTTCTGCAGTGGTTTCGGCTCGATCACTTGATTGACGCGGTAGTGCTTGCCCTCGAATCCGATCGGCTCATCGGACTGCCAGAGCCGCTTCATGATCTCGACTTCTTCGTCCATCTTCTCGTAGCGGACGATCTTGTTGTCGAAGACGCCGTCCGCGGCCGCGTCATCGTCGTTGAGGCCAGCGATCAGATTAATGCAAAGGCGCCCGTTCGACATCTGATCGAGCGTCGAGAACATGCGCGCTGACAATGTCGGATTGACGTAGCCCGCACGCAGCGCGATCAGCGGCATCACGTTCCGCGTGCGCGCAACGTAGTACGATGCGAGAACCGTCGCCTCCCAGCACGTCGTGTTCACTGGAATGAGCATGTACTTGAAGCCGCCGTTGTCGACCGCATCGACGATATCATCGAATATCGCGCGGCTCGACGGAATACGTCCCGACGTCTGCCCCAATGCGCTGCTGTCGCCACTCGATGGCAGAAACCAGCCAAACGTCACATCCTCAGACATAACCCGCCTCCAGCATCGCATTTCCTCTCGTTCGCACGTGTTCTTGTTTTGACGTGAACTTCATCCACCTCGCGCGAACGCAAGCAAGGACGTGAGATTGCCGCTCAACCCGGACGGTTCCTCCCACCGCAGGCATGGATGACTGTGATCGTCCCGGCCTTTGGCGGCATCGCGTTCCGATCCTCCTCGCTATATCGCCGGTTGAAGATCCATGATCGCTCTCACCTCGGTGGCGAGCGATAGCAAGCGCGGACCGAGCTGCGCCTCCTTGAGTTGTTCCTCGCTCATTTTCCAGGATGGCATCGCACAATTGATTGCGACGGCTTCGCCGCGCGCCGTCCGTCCGAGCGGCGTTGCGACGCCGAAATGTCGTGGCCGCCAGATATCGTGGATCACGCAGAAGCCCAGTTGCTGGCATTCGGCTACGGAGAGCAGCGCCGACTTGCCGTGCTGCCGCCATTCCCGCGGGCGCACCTGCTTGACGCGCGCGATGTAAGCGTCGCGCTGTTCATGCGTCATCCCGGCAAGAAGCGCGCGTCCTGTCGCGGTGGACGCGATCGGCGAGCTGTAGCCGATATCCGGAATGTGCGTCATCGCGTTGGTGATGTCGATGGTTTCGACCAGCACGTAGTCGAGATCACTTTGAATAGCGATCGATACGGAGCCGCCGATACGCTCCGAGAATTCTCGCATCAGCGGACGCGCACGCTGTCGCGCAGCGAGACGCCCGAGCACCGGGTAACCGAGTTTGAGTGTGCGCGATGCGACTTCGAAACGGCCGCGCACAACGCGACGCAGATAACCGAGATCGACCAGTGTGGCGGTCAAGCGCGCAACAGTCGGACGCGGATATCCAATCATCTCGGCAATCTCCGCGCTGGTGTGCGCTTCATGAGAAGCCGCGTAGGCGGCGAGAACCTCGAGGCCCTTCTCGAGCGTGGCTGATCCGACTTTCTCTGACTTCGCTTTGGGATCTGCACCCCGCGGGCTGTTTCTCATCAATGTTTTCATCAGCGACATTCCAGGTCGCCCCTGGACCTCTCCCCGTTGACCACGCGAGGGTCCAAGTGCATACACTTGCGCCATAAGCCACATGTTGAGTCAAGCCTCAACGATTTGTCCATTTATTGGACAACGCGAGCGCACAGCGAGGAAACTGTCCGATGAAGCAAATCGAATTCGGTTGGTTCCTGCCGACCCGTGGCGACACCGACGACTACGGCGACCCGCTCAAGATCGCGGCAAGCTCAGAGATGTTCGAGCGCGTCGCGAAGGCCGCCGAGGACTGCGGCTTCGAGTACATGCTGATCCCCGTCGGACATCAGTGTTGGGATGCGTGGATGACCGCAGCGCTCATGATCGGGCGCACGAAGAAGATCAAGATGCTCGTGGCGGCGAAGCCGAAGTACATCAATCCGGTCCTGCTCGCGAAGATGATCTCGACGTGCGATCAGCTCTCCGGCGGACGTATCGCGATCAATCTGATTGCCGGGCAAAGCGAAGCCGAGAACATCGCGGAAGGCATCAATCTCCCGAAGGACCAGCGCTACGAGGTCATGGATGAGGAGGTGATGATCCTCAAGAAGCTGTGGGCCTCGAACGGTAAGCCCGTCGACTTCGAGGGCACCTACTACACACTGAAAGGCGCGGAGTTGGCCGCGCCGATCTACCAGAAGCCCTATCCGAAGTTCTATCTCGGCGGCGGTTCGGGACAAGCTGCTGAAATCTCGGCCAAGCATTCGGACGTCCACCTGTTCTGGGGCGACACCATCGAGCGCATCGCCGCGAACATGAAAGAGCTCACAGCTCTCGCGGCCAAATACGATCGCCAGGACAAGCTCGGATTCGGCATGCGTCTTCAGATCGTCTGCCGCGAAAACGAAGCCGATGCATGGGACGCCGCAAACGGCCTCATCAAGAACATCACCGCCGAGCGCGAACGCTACATCCGCGAGCACTATGCCCAATCGGTGGCGAACCAGCGCGTTCAGGAACTACGCGCCACCATGGGCGACGTCATTGCGCCCAACCTGTGGTCAGGACTGACGCGCGCGCGTCCCGGCGCCGGCATCTGCATCGTCGGCAATCCTCAGCAATGCGCCGACGTTCTGCAGCAGTACATCGATGTCGGCTGTCACTCCTTTTGCCTGTCGGGCTACCTCCACGATGACGAGGCTTGGCGGTTCAAGAAAATGGTCCGCCCGATCCTGGCTGAGCGCAACAAGGGACGCATGGAGGCGTAATCTTCACGGCGCCGATGACCAGACTGCGCCGACGCGCAACGCTTTCGCGGCGCATAGCTTCCGGCTGGATCCCCTGCGGCGCACGCGCCGCGCCATCCGCCCGGCAAAGCCAGCACCTTTGCGCGCGCTCAGTGCTCGACCAGATATTCGCCGAGTGATTTGAGATCGGGTTCCATTCCGAGACCAGGGGCCGCCGGCAAGGTCACCCTCCCCTCCCGTACGTCTTCAAGATCGACGGCGATGAGCGAGCGCAATGGATTGGCATTGGCGTCGATCTCGAGGAGGCCATCGCCACCGACGGCCGCCAGAAGATGGGCAGAGGCCAGCAAACCGATACCGCCGCCGAGGTAGTGCGGGCAGAAGCGCAGGCCCCTCTCGCGAATGCGTCGCGCAACGGGAAGTGTCGCACTGAGCCCACCCCATTTGGCGAGATCGGGTTGCACGACCCCCAGCACACCCGCATCGAACGCACGTTCGAAATCCGATCCTCCCGAGATGTTTTCGCCACCCGCCAATGGAACGCGCGTCGCCGCTTTCAAGCGCTGCCATTCGTGCCAAGGCTCATCCGCGCGGATAGGTTCCTCGAGCCAGCCGAGATCGAACGCCTGGAGCTTCGGCAGCATCTCCAGTGCTTGATCGACACGCCAGCCCTGATTGGCATCGACCATGAGGCCCGCGTCTGGTCCCAGCGTACGACGCAACGCGGTCAGATTGGCGAGGTCGCGCGCGATGCCGAAGCCCACCTTCAGCTTGAATGAGCGGTATCCCGCCTCCTGCTTGGACTTCGCGAGGCGTTCCGGGGCATCCGGATTGAGCCCGCTCGCATAGACGCCAATCTCCGGCGAACCGTCATCGTTCAGCAGCTTCCACAGCGGCTTTCCCGCCCGCCGCGCAGCCAGATCCCACAGCGCGGTATCGAGACCGGCGATGGCCTGGGCGAACGGACCCGGCTCGGCACTCTGCAAGGCGAGCACGGCCGTGCGGTCGGTCACATGCTCGAAGGCCTCGACAGGATCGCGGAAAGAGCGGGCAAGCAGCAACGGCGTGAGGACGCTGTCGACGAGGCGCGCGCGATGTTCGGCGCCAACCGCGGGGAAATTGCACCAAGCCTCACCCCAGCCGCGCGCGCCTTGCTCATCCTCGACTTCGATCATCACCATGGGCCGGTCGCGCATGGTGCCGAAGGACGTCCTTACCGGCTGATCGAGCGGGCAGCGGAATACGCGCGCGGTAACGCGGGAGAGTTTCAGCTCGGTGCTCATGGCTTGAGATCCATTTCCAAGTGGATGTAGTCCCCGCGATAGCTGACTTCCGCGAGATAGATGATGGTTCGGTCTGGTCCGCACATGACGCGGCGCACATCCGCCATGGGCGTGTTCACCGCAATGCCAAGGAGACGCGACGTCTCCACGTCGGCGGTCGATATGGTCAGGGTCTGGCGCGCAGCGGCGATCTTGAGGCCCGGCAGCGAGGTGAGCACCGGCAGTGCAAGTTCGCGACGGAAGCGCGATGGCGCGCGGCGAAACACGCGGTAGTCCACGTAGATGGAGATGACGCAGTAGCGCTCGCCATTTCGCGAGTGCACGCGCCGCAGATGGAAATACTTGGGCGCCGCTACCCCGTCACTCTCGGATACGATGGGGCTGGCGGTATCTTCCGCGACATTTGCGTGCTCCGGCCGGTCCCCGCTGTACATGGTGACGAGGTCGCCGAGCGTGGTCTCCACGCGCAGCTGCCGCCGCGTCGTGCCTTTGCCGGTGACGAATGTGCCGCGTCCGCGCTGCGGCGAGAGCAGGCCCTCCTCGGCCAGAAGCGCGATGGCTTGGCGCACCGTGACGCGCGCCACATCAAACTCTTCCATCAGTTGCTCAATGGAAGGCAGAACGCTGCCGACCGCCCATATGCCCTTGTCCAGACGCTGGCGGAAGAGGTCCGCGAGCTGGACGTAGCGAGGAATTGGCGTGCCGCCAAATATGTGATGCGTGGCTTGGGGCATGGGCTTTCATATTCGGACTTGCGTGAAACATTCTATAGATAGTACTTATGGGATGATTAGACCATAACGAACAACAACAATACGAGGAAACGTGCGTCGAGCGGCTCTCATCCTTACCCCCTGGCTTGCGCTGCTGGCCGGCTGGTACGGCATACACCACAGCGGTTTCATCAATCCGGCGCTTGTGCCAACGCCGCACGACGTTGCCAAGCGCTTCGTCGAGCTGATGGGGGACCGCCTGCCGATGGACATTCTCATGTCCACGCAACGTGTGTTCCTCGGTGTGTTGTGCGGCATCGCACTCGCCGTGCCGGTCGGCTTCGTTCTCGGCTGGTACAAGATCATCCGCACATTCATCGATCCGCTCATCAATTTCTTCCGCGCGCTGCCGCCGATCGCCCTCATCCCGCTCGTGATCGTGTACTTCGGCGTCGATGAGATCGCCAAAATCGTGATCCTCTTCTATGCCTCGTTTTTCGCAGGCGTCATCGTCATGTACGAAGGCATATCGCAAATCAGCCCGATCTATGTGCGTGTCGCGCGCACCCTGGGGGCCACGGATGGCGAGATCTTTCGCAAAGTCATCCTTCCCCTTGCGGTGCCGCATATGCTCACCGCATTGCGCGTGGCGCTTGGCGTCGCGTGGGCGACACTGGTCGCGTCCGAGCTGATCGCCGCGCAGCAAGGTCTCGGCGCGCTCATCCAGAACGCAGGCTCGTTCTTCCAGCTGGATATCATCTACGTCGGTATCATCTGCATCGGCTTCATCGCACTCTTCATGGATCTCGGCCTTCGCGCACTGGCGCGCCGCTTTGTCTCTTGGCAGGAGCGGATCGCGTGAAAACCGGATCACCACGAATCGTATTCGACAAGGTCTCAGTGCGCTTCGATACGCCGGCTGGCGGACCGATGCACGTCGTCGATGACGTGAGCTACCGGATCCACGACCGCGAGTTCGTCTCCGTCATTGGCCCATCGGGCTGCGGCAAGACCACGATGATGAACATCGTCGCGGGCTTCATGCAGCCGTCGTCGGGCACCGTGACACTCGATGGTCAACCGATCCGCGGGCCAGGGCCGGATCGCGGCGTCATCTTCCAGGAGTATGGCGTCTTCCCGTGGCTGTCGGTGAAGGAGAACATCGCATTCGGCCTCAATCTGCGCGCCAATCGCACCAGCGCCGAGGAGCGCGAGGACATCTGCCAGCGCTACATGCGCCTGATGGGACTGTCTGATTTTGCCGACTCCTGGCCACGCATGCTTTCGGGCGGCATGCGCCAGCGTCTCGCGCTTGCCCGCGCCTATGCCGTCAAGCCACAGTTCCTGCTCATGGACGAGCCATTCGGCGCGCTCGACGCGCAGACCCGCACGGCGATGCAGGATCTTCTGCTCGACGTGCTGGCCGCCGAAGGCAAGACAGTGATGCTGATCACCCACTCCGTCGAAGAGGCCGTCTACCTCTCGAACCGCATCATCGTCATGACCGCGCGGCCGACGCGCATCCGCGAGATCATCGAGGTGCCGTTCAGCTATCCCCGTCGCGAGGGCCTCCACGAAAGCAAGGAGTTCGGCGAACTCCGCGCGCACGTGCGTGGCCTCGTGATGCAGGAATACGCCCAGCAGGCCAAGCAACGACAGTCCTGAAGCAAAAACATCGAAGGAGGAAACCCATGAGACTCGATCGTAGAACTTTCATGCAGGGTGCGGGCGCCACGGCTGGCATCATGACACTGGGGTCGCCCGCCATTGCGCAGGCGAAAACCAAGATTCGCGTCGGCTATCTGCACACGCTTGCCGTCGATGGCCAGATGTGGCTCGCCGATCATCTCGGCGCCTTCGCCAAGAATGGCCTCGAGCCCGAGTTCAAGCAGTTCCAGACGGGCCTCGAGATCTTCCAGGCGATGATCGGCGGCAGCCTCGATGTGCTCTCGACGGGCGCCGTGATCTCGAACTTTCCGGCGCGCGGTCAAGGCAAGATGTTCCTTGCCAACGCCGTCGAATTCGCGACGGCGCAGCTCTGGGTGCGCGAGGATCAGGGCATCAAGTCGTTCGCCGATCTCAAGGGCAAGCGCATCGCGACGACGGCCGGCACGACGGCGCACGTCTTCCTCGACACCGCCCTCAAAGCCAACAACATGACGGGCAAGGACATCGAGCTGCTCAATCAGCGGATGCCGGATGCCGTGACCTCGTTCATCTCGGGCGCGGTCCCCGCCGTCGCGCTCTGGGTGCCCTTCAACATCACGGTGCGTGACAAAGTGCCGGGTGCCAAGAAACTCGTCGATGCGTCCGAGTACTATCCGAACGCCGCGATCATGTCCGGTTGGGCGACAACGGCGGACTTCCACAGCAAGAGCCGAGATGTGCTCGTCCGCGTCGTCAAAGCGTGGAGCGAGGGCAACGAATACCTGACCGGCAAGACCGACGAAGCACTGGAAGTGCTGCAGAAGAAGCACTACCCGCAGGTGCCGCTCAAGGATTTCAAGGAGCAGTACGGCGCCCAGAAGGCGTTCCCCGCCGCCGAGTGGCGCAAGCTCTACCAGGATCAGAGCGTCACCAAGTGGCTGCAGCAGGTCACGGACTTCTTTGCTTCCACCGGAAACATTCCCAACCCGGTCCCGGCCTCTCAGTACTTTGACCCGTCCATCTTCTTGGATGCAACGAAGGCCTGAGGCTTTGTCAGAAGCGACGTACGACTACATCATCGTGGGAGCCGGTTCGGCGGGATGCATTCTCGCCAACCGGCTCTCCGCCGATCCGGCGTGCAAGGTCCTGCTGCTCGAAGCGGGCGGCTGGGACCGCAATTTCTGGCTCAAGCTGCCCGTTGGGTACTTCCGTACGATTTACGATGGGCGCTTCTCGCGGTTGTTTCCGACCGAGCCGAGTGAGGGCACCGCTGGGCGCGCCGTCGTCTGGCCACGCGGCCGCATCATCGGCGGATCGAGCTCCATCAATGGCCTGATCTTCATCCGCGGCCAGCACGAAGACTTTGACGACTGGGAGAAGGCCGGCGCCGATGGCTGGAGCTATCGCGATGTGCTGCCGTCCTTCCGGCGCCTCGAGCGGTTCGATGGTCCCGAAAGCCAGTATCGCGGCGCGCACGGCGACCTGCACGTCTCGACCCTTCGCAATGATCATCCCATGTGTCAGGCATGGCTCGATGCCGCCGAACAGTTCGGCTTGCCGCACAATCCGGATTTCAACAGCGAGACGACCTACGGTGTCGGCGCGTATCAGTTGAGCATCGGGAAGCGTTGGCGAGAGAGTTCCGCGGTTGCCTTCTTGCGTCCGGCACTTGCGCGGCCCAACTTGACGGTGCTGACGCAGGCCCACGCGACACGCGTGATGTTTGCAGGAACGCGCGCAATCGGCATGGAATGGGCGAACGGGCGGGATCGTTCGACAGCCCGCGCCTCGCGCCACGTCATCCTCGCCGCCGGTGCCCTGCAGTCGCCACAGTTGCTGCAGCTCTCGGGAATCGGGCCCGCCGACCACTTGCGCACGCTCGGCATCGCCGTGGTGGCTGACCACCGCGAGGTCGGCGAAAATCTTCAGGATCATTATCAAGCGCGCAGCATCGTCGAACTGAAGTCGCGCCAGTCGCTGAACAAGGATGTGCGCAATCCGGTCGCGCTCGCCCGGATGGGCTGGCAATGGCTGACGCAAGGCCGTGGACCATTGACGATCGGCGCCGGGCAAGTGGGCGGTGCGGCGTGCACCGCTTTCGCTCAAGGAGGACGTCCCGACATTCAGTTCAACGTGATGCCGCTGTCGGTAGACAAGCCCGGCGATCCGCTTCACGCGTACGCGGGTTTCACCGCAGCGATGTGGCAATGCCATCCGGAATCGCGCGGCCGCCTGCGCATTCGCAGCGCCGATCCGTTGGCGGCACCACAGATCGAGCCGCGCTATCTGTCCGCTGAGCTGGACCGCAAGGTGGCCGTTGCAGGCCTGAAGATCCTGCGCGAGATCTTTGCGCAACCGGCCTTCCGCGATCTCTGGCAGCGTGAGGTCCTGCCCGGACCCGAGGCGCGCACCGACGCGGATCTACTGAAGTTTGCGCAGTCGCATGGCGGGACCGTGTTCCATCCCGTCGGAACCTGCCGCATGGGCAAGGACGAGGGAGCCGTCGTCGATCCGCAGCTTCGCGTTCAGGGCATCGAGGGCCTGCGCGTGATCGACGCTTCCGTGATGCCCAGGATTACGTCTGCCAACACCAATGCGGCATCGCTGATGATTGGCCTGCACGGCGCGGACCTCATTTTGAAGCCGTAGCCGGTCCGCGGTATTCCAAGCTGCCGCGCGGCTGAAGCGCGTCGTCTATGCCTTCGTCAAACAAAGACGCCCTGGTCGCGCGCCGGAGGACGGACGACCAGAGCGATTGTTTGCCGGGAGCAGCGCTGAACAGCTCCGCTTCGCGATCGGACGCGAGCAGGCCTGCACCCTTAAGACAGTTCCTTGCGCACGATCGCGGCGCCATCGACGAGCGCCTTCAGCTTTGCAAAGGCAAGCTCGCGCGACATGTACTTCATGCCGCAATCGGGCGCCGGCACCAGCTTGTCGGCGGCAATGAACTTGAGACCGGCGCGAATACGCTCAGCGACCACCGCCGCCGTTTCGGCATTCTTGTCTCCGAGATCGAGCACGCCGAGCATCACCTTCTTCGGCGCAAGTTCCTTCAGAATGCCAAGATCGAGCTTCGGCTGCGCGGCCTCGATGGAGATCGTCTCGGCGACGGTGTCGGCGAGCTCCGGCAGGAACGAGTAGCCCACCGGCTTGGTCGAGCCCGGCACGACGGCGGCATAACCGAAGCACAGGTGGATCACCGTCGGCGCCTTGATGCCTTCCAGCGCGCGATTGATCGCCTTGATCGCGATACGCTTCGCTGCATCCGGATCGTTGCGCAGCCACGGCTCGTCGAGCTGGATCACGTCGGCACCGGCCTTGACGAGATCATGCGCTTCCGCGTTCACCGCGGCGGCGTAATCCATCACCATCTCGTCGGCGTCTTTGTAGAACTCGTTCTTGGCCTGCTGGCTCATCGTGAACGGGCCCGGCAGAGTGATCTTGGCCAGGCGGTCCGTGTTGGCGCGCAGAAATGCCATGTCGCGCACTTCCACCGCCTGCGTGCGGCGAATCTTGCCGACCACGCGCGGCACCGGCGTCCGCGTGTTGCCCGTGCGTGCGATGACCTCGCCGGCCTCGCCCGCGTCGATGCCCTCGAGCGCCGTCGCGAAGCGGTTCGAGTAGCTCTCGCGGCGCGCTTCGCCGTCGGTGATGATGTCGATCCCGGCCCGCTCCATGTCGCGGATGGCCAGGATCGTCGCATCATCCTGCGCCTGCTCGAGCTGGGCCTCGGGAATACGCCAGATGTTCAAGCGCACGCGGGGCACCTGCTTCGAGAGCAACTCGCGATTCACAAG
This sequence comes from uncultured Hyphomicrobium sp., assembly GCA_964557265.1. Classification (GTDB taxonomy): domain Bacteria; phylum Pseudomonadota; class Alphaproteobacteria; order Rhizobiales; family Hyphomicrobiaceae. Next base: position 6,276 of record CAZKZT010000027.1, on the reverse strand, counting down.
CCAATCGGGCTGCGGATAGCTCCCGACCACGGTCGTCGGCAGGATCTTGTTGGTCATCTGTTGTTCTCCCAGCGGGCTCGAATGCTCATGCGGCGGCCGGTGCCGGCGCGCCCTGCGCCGCTGGCCTTGGTGACGAAGTTTGCTGCTGCGAACGGCCGGCGGACTGCCACACCACCATCCGCCGTTCCAGGCGGCGCGAGATGATGTCGTAGGCGACCGAAAGCACGAGAATGCAGAGAATACCGGCGAAGACACGCGGGCTGTCGAGGATCGTCCGATTGAGTGTCACGAGGTAACCGATGCCCGCCGAGGCCGTCAGCATCTCTGCGACGACGACACCGATGATCGCCAGCGCGCCGCCGAGGCGCAAGCCACCGAAAACGGTCGGCAGAGATGCCGGAATGATCACCCGCGTGATCTGCTGGGTCAGTGTCGCGCCCATGCTCCGGGCCGCAAGTATGAACTGCGGATCGATGGTGCGTATGCCGGCCGCCGTCGACAGCATCACGGGGAAGAAACCGTAGATGCCCGCGAAGAGAATTTTCGATTCCGAGCCGATCCCGAACCACGCCGTGAAGATCGGATAGAGAATGACGATCGGGATCGCATAGAGGCTCGAGAAGACCGGCAGCAGCAGATCGCGTAGCACGGCGATACCACCGACCGTCGCGCCGGCCACGATGCCGAGACCACACGCGATCAACATCGCGAGCACGACCTCGTACAGCGTCACCAGCAGCGCCGCCCAATATTTGTCGAGATCGGTCCAAAGCACGGCGAGCGTCTTCGAGAGACGCGGCAGGAACAGCTCCGGCAGCAGACCCGTCAGCGGCACCAGCTCCCACGCCGCAAGCAGCGCGATCAGGATACTCCAGCGGACGAGTTTCGGATCAGGGCGTCGCATGGCGGATCCTCAATGGGACTTGCGGATCTGCTGCCAGATGCGGTCGCGCAGCCGGCCGAACGTGTCGGTCGCCATCATCTCGTAGGTACGCGGGCGCGGCAAATCGATCATGATGTGGTCGATCATGCGGCCCGGCCGTGGCGACATCACATAGACCTCGTCGGCGAGATAAACGGCTTCGGTCAGGCTGTGCGTGATGAAGACCACCGTTTTGCTGGTCGTCTCCCAGATGCGCAACAGCTCATGGCCCATCGTCATGCGCGTCTGCTCGTCGAGCGCCGCGAACGGCTCGTCCATCAGCAGCACCGGCGGATCCTGCACGAGGCCGCGCGCAATCGACACGCGCTGCTTCATGCCGCCGGACAGCTCATGCGGATAACGCTCCCCGAAACCCTTGAGGCCGACGAGATCGAGCATCGGTTGCGACCGCTTGCGCCGCTCCTCCTTGGACATGCCGCGCAGGCTCAGCGGGAACTCGATGTTGTCGTATGTGGTCAACCAGGGAAACAGGCTTGCCTCCTGGAAGATGACACCGACGCGCTCGGGATCGGGCTTCGGAATGGGCGCGCCGTGGACGTGGATCTTGCCCTCGGTATGATCGCGCAATCCCGCCATCATCATCAGCAGCGAGGTCTTGCCGCATCCGCTCGGCCCGACGATGACGATGAACTTGCCCGCCCCGACTTTCATCGAGACATCCTCGAGAGCCGGCACACCGCCTTCCGCCGACGCGTAAACGTGACTCACATGATCGATGTCGATCGCGCCGCCTGCATTCTGGACGCCCTTTACGTCCGCCACGTACTGCATCGAGCCTCCAGGTAACGTACGGTTTCGTTGAATGCGATGGCGACCACCGCGAGCATGATGACACCGGCGAAAAGCTGCGGCATCTGGAAGTTCTCACCCCAATTGGAGATGAGGTGGCCGATACCGGTGCGCGAGGCGTACATCTCAGCGATCATCACGCCGGTGAAGTTGAAGATCATCGAGATCCTCAGCGTTTCGAGCAGCACCGGCATCATGCTCGGCACATAAACCCGGCGCAGGATCTGCAGCGGCGTCGCGCCGAACGAGCGGGCGACGAGAATGTATTCGGATTTAACCGACTCGACCGCCGCCGTCGCGCTCATCAGCACGACGAACGCCGTCGTGAACGCGGCATAGGCGACCTTCTGCTGAAAACCGATACCGAAGATCAGGATGAACATCGGCAGGAAGATCGATTTCGGAATGCTGAAGACGTAGAACAGCATCGGCTTGAAGATCGCGCCCGCATACGGGAACTCGGCAATCGCGATGCCGGCCGCAGCCCCGAGCGGCACCGCGATGATAAAGGCGACGATCACCTCCAGCGCCGTGATCAGGATGGCTTCCTGTACCTGCGGCCGCGCGATCTGCACCTTCAGCATCGCCAGCACTTCGCTGAGCGGTGGCAGCAGCATCGAATTGACGAAACCCATGCGGGGCGCCAATTCCCAGGCCCCCAGCGCAGTGGCGAGGATCGCCATGCGCACGAGAATGATTTGCCAGCGTTTCACGAAGCGTTTGTCCGTCGAATCTGGAGCGTGACCGGCTGTGCGTTCGACCGCGCAGCCGGCTGATACTGTCGCAGGAACGCGCGTCAGGCTTTGGTCGGCACCGGCTTGAACTTGTCGATGAACACGTCCTGGGCGCCGGCCAGTTCCTTCATGCCGATCAGACGTGCGTTGTCGAGCGCGCGCTCGACCCACTCGAGCTTGAACTCGCCTGTGCGCGAGATGTGCTTGAGGTTGCCATCGAGTTCAAAGGCCGCGATCTTGTCCGGGATCTCGTCGATCTCGGCGACAAGCTTCACCGCTGCGTCGCGGTTCTTGTCGTCGACGAGGAAAGCGACGCCGCCGTACAGCGCATTCACCGCCTTCTGGACGATCTCAGGACGCTCCTTGATCACCTTGTCGGTCGCGATCCAGCTGCCGGTCGAATGCGCCGGGACCGCCTTGCCGAAATCGATGACGGTGCGCGCAACCTTCTCGTCCACCACCTTGAAGGTCAGCGGCGAGTAGAGCACGGTGGCGTCGATGTTACCGGTCAGCAGGTTCGGCACAAGACCGCCGCCGCCGAGCGGCACGCGCGTGAACTGGATCTTGTGCTCGGCCTGCGTCCACAGCGCCAGGATATCGGTGCCGGAGCCGGCCGACGTGATGCCGACCTTCTTGCCTGCGAGATCTGCGGCCGACTTGATCGGTGAGTCCGTCTTCACGACAAGCTGCCAGCCGTAGTAGCCGTTAGCCGCGTTGGCGACACAGCGCGCATTGACGCCGCGCTTGAGGCCGCCCGCGACGCTCATCGTCGAGTTCATGACGATATCGGCCGCACCGGCCGCAAGGGCCTCGAAACCCTCGGCGCCGCTGCGATAGATCGTGAGCTCCGGCTTGAGGCCTTCCTTCTCGAACAGCTTCTGGCGAATCGCGGTCTCGGCGATGATCGTCGGATAGTAAGTCTTCGTCGGCACGCCGATGCGAACGACCGTCGCGCCTTGCGCACGCGCAACCCAAGGCATGGCAACCGTGGCGCCGAGGCCAGCCATTACCGAACGCCGCCCGATCTTGCTATTCAGTAGCGTCAGCTTGTCAGCCATTGAGACCCTTCCTCCCAGATTTCTGCTTGTTTGATAATCAGAATGCGAACCATGTCGCCGCTCGGGTAACCATACCCGGTCGACGCATCGATGAACAACAACACGATCCATGAAGAGTAGGCATACCGTCACACCGACAGCGCCTGTGATGGCTTTGTCCGTGCTCGCCATGCCGCAGGCGAATAGGGGCGTAGTCGTCGGCGATGCTGGCCGTGCGCGTGAACCTCGCGTCCACGACGATCAGTTTGGCGCCGCGATGATGCTTCGCCTCGGTCACCCACTTGAAGCCGCACGGATGCGCTTCAGCGGCATGGCTGCCCATGACGGCCACGAGCTCCGCGTTCTTGATGTCCGTCCAGGCGTTGGTCATCACACCGCGACCGAATGTCGGAGCCAAACTGGCCGCCGTCGCCCCGTCGCAGGACGCTCCCGGTTGGACTTCCTTCTTGTAAGGTAGCACCCGTTCTGGCACGCTCGTTATATCCACATTGATATATCGTGAGCAGCCACGTGAAGCATCATCTCGCTCCCCTGACGAAAGGGTCGAACGGCGGACGTGTCACGACGGCTCCGTTCTCGCTGACGTCCTGGCCAGTCGCTCTGGCCGAGAGGCCGCAAGAAGGTCCCACGCCGACACCGCGGCGAGCCAGGCTTTGGGAGCTGTCGCGCTATCTGCATGTGATCTGACATGGCATCCGCCGCAGTAGATGACCGGCGATCGGCGCGTCCCATACAGTTGGCGCAAGCGCTCGAACGCGTTGGCCGGCAACTCCCGGTCGTGCTGGAGCGCGAACCGGTCACCCTTGCTGATGCGCGCGGCCGTGTACTCGCCGACGCGCTGACATCGCCCGTCGATCTTCCCCTCTACGACAGCTCGGCGATGGACGGCTACGCCGTACGCTCCGCCGACCTGCAAGGAGGGGGCGTTTCCTCTCTCAAGATCGTCGGCGAGGCGGCTGCCGGCCACCCGTTCGACGGACGCGTTCTGCAGGGCGAAGCGGTCCGCATTCTGACCGGCGGTCGCGTTCCCCTCGGCGCCGATCGCATCGTCGAGCAGGAGAAGTGCATCGTGTCCGGCGACCGGATCCATATCCGGGGGCCACTCTCACCGAAGGACAACAGGCGACGGCGTGGTGAAGACATTCCCGCGTGGATCGAGGTCTTTCCCGCAGGCCATCGACTGCGCGCGCAGGATGTGACGATCGCGGGCGCTCTTGGGCTCCGACAGTTGACGGTGCTTCGCCGGCTGCGCGTTGGCCTGTTCTCCACCGGTGACGAACTGCGTGAGCCGGGCGCCAGTCTCAGTGGCGGGCAAATCTGGGATGCCAATCGCCTGCTTGTCCCTGGGCTCCTGGCGCCGCTTGCATGCGACGTCCGTGACTACGGCATCCTGCAGGACAACGCACGGGAGATCGAGGGCGCTCTGATGTCGGCGGCCCGCGACTGCGACCTCCTCATCACGACGGGCGGCATGTCTGTCGGCTCCGAGGATCATCTCCGTTCTGTGATCGGCCGGCGCGGCGCCCTCGAGGCGTGGCCGCTCGCCATCAAACCGGGCCGCCCCGTGGGGCTCGGCGACATCGACGACTGTCCGATCCTGGCCCTGCCCGGCAATCCGATCGCGGCCGCCATCGCGTTCATCGCATTCGGCCGTCCGATCGTCGCGATGATGGCCGGCGCACAAAACGAACAAGCGCCGATGCTGAAACTTCCGGCGGCATTCGAGATGCAGAAGCCAAATGGCATTCGTCAGTTTCTGCTGGCCGATGTCGTTGCGGGTTCCCATGGCGCCGACATGGCGAAGCCGCTCCCCCAGCAGAGCCCCGCCATGCTGTCACCACTCGCGCAGGCCCGCGGCCTGATCGTGCTGCCTGAAGATTGCACGCGGGTGAGCGCCGGCGATCCCGTGATGTTCATGCCCCTCGATAGCCTCCTGCAGTGAGTGGACGACGTGTATACTCCCGACGCCTTCAAGGAAGACAACCGCGACATCGCCCACGCACTGATCGAGGAGATACGGCTCGGCAGCATCATCTCATCGGCGGAACACATCGAGGCGAGCCTCGTCGTATTCCTGCTCGATCGCCAAGCCGGTGCGCACGGACGCCTGATTGGTCATTGCGCGCGTGCCAACCCTCAATGGCGCGTCTTTGACGGCGAGCCCGAGGTTCTGGTGACATTTCTCGGGCCCAACACGCACGTGTCTCCCAGCTGGTATGGGACCCATCCCCGCGCGCCGACGTGGCTTTACGCCAGCGTTCATGTGCGCGGCAAGGTGCGCCTCGTCCACGATCGTGCAGCTTTGAAGAACATCGTCGTCCGGCTCAGCCGGGAGATGGAGGCGCACGACTCGCCATGGAACATTGACCAGGTCGAGGACTATGTCGACCGCCTCCTACCCGGCATCGTCGGCTTCACGATCGACATCTCGAGCATCGAAACGCAATTGAGACTGGCGCAGCAGAACACACTCACCGACAGGCGACGTGTTCTGCGCGCGCTCGATAAGGGCGGCCCCATGCAGCAGGCCGTCGCCGCCCTTGTGCACCGGTTCGCCTTTCGCGACGTCGGCGATCCCGACTCCTAGAGCGTGACGCGGACACTGGATCAAAACCATGGTGCGCGTCCGCAGAGCGGCATCGCTTCCATCCAAACCGGACGCGCTCCAGAGACCAGCCGCAGCCGGCTTCTTGTCCGACATGCGCAACGTCAGAGGCATGTCGCGCGCGGCAACCGCCTCTGAGGTTACGGG